>NZ_JBNHIC010000077.1:0-12480 GCF_059092905.1 Arthrobacter sp. B0427-1-12
CAGGATCCCGCTGGAGCACATCGCCGAGGGATACCACATCTTCTCAGCGAAGCTCGACAACTGCATCAAGCCGCTCATCGTCCCGAACGCAGGCTGAGGCACGTAACGCAACAACCCCGATAACAGCGCATAGGACGTGTCTGGGCTGTTGCGTGAGCGGGTAGTTCTGAAGTGACGTTGACCGGCACCTGCGGGGGCGCGCGATCCCGTTCAGTTCCGCACCGCGCTGGCTGAACTCGTTGTGATCGTCTTGCCTGCTGGTGTACTGGAGTCTGACCGCTCCCAACGGAAGAAACGATATGGTTCCCGCATCGATGATCGAATACCTCATCCCCCGGTTCCTCAGCCCCGACAACATGGCCCTGGCCCGCGGTTCACTCGACGATTTGGGCATCATTTCGCTGGAGGAATTTGATGCGGCCGCTTTCACCGGCCTGATGTCCTGGCCTGACGCGGTGGGACGGCACACCATCCTGTACTCGGAGAAGGCCATGATCCTGATCGACACCAACTCCTACGGGGACTTCTATGCCGGAGTCGCCCGGTACGATCCGCAGGTCCTGGCTTCCCGGGACCTCACCGTATTCCGCCCGGCCAGCGATCCCAGGGTCGACGGGACCATCTAGCCGCGCTTCTTCCATCCCTGATAAGTCCGATGTCACCACCGCAGGAACCGGTCGTCCTTAAACAGGCCGCAGCGGACGAGGAATCCTAACGGCATATTCTGTCCGGACGGAAGGCGGAAATACCGGTATCCCGGCCGGTGCGCCCGGCTGTCCCGGCAGGTAGTATGTGTTCCACATCCCCCGTACTGCCGTGAAGACTCCCGCGGTTCCTGGGACTGCACAGCGGGAGCGGGACATGATGACCGCGCACACCGGATACGAGCGGCAGCGCCGCACCGCCACCATCGCCTTTATCCTCTCCGGCCTGTCCCTGGGCGCCCTGTGGGCGCGCAGCCGCCGTGCCGGCGGTACGGCGGGACTTATGGAAATCGAAGCCTACCTGCACGGACTCCTCGCGCTTCCGGCCGCCGAACGGGACTGCCTGGCCCAGGCGCTCAACGGGTGCCTGCGCGAACGGCACTGCAGCTACCGGGCAACCTACAGCGGCAACAGCCGGGCCTGACCGGTCCCACCGTCGTGCCGGCCCATGGTCAGTTCTGGATTGACGGCGTGGAGCATCCCGTGGAGGAACCCATGGATAGGGTCAGTTCCAGGAACCTTCTCCGCCGGGCCGGCGTTCAGGCCTTCCCAGCCCCTATGGATGCGCAGCCGGTGTTCGGTCATGAGCCGGTCCGGGGTGCCGGACAGGTAGCAGTAGAGGTTGCACACCTATTCAGATCGCTTTGCGGACGTGGGATCGAGCGCCGGGCCGCTCAGCGGTTCTGCCTGCAGTCCGTGCTGACGATGTTTGCCGAAGACATAGGGCTGATGCCTGCGCAAACGTATACCCGGATCCTGCTGGATGCCAGGAACGGTGTGGATGCAGCTAAGAGGATCTGCGGGCTCTTGCGTCAGATGAGCGCCCCTGCAAATACTTCGGGCAGTAATTCCCGGGGAATCCCGTACTTCAACGGAGGGTTGTTCGCTGATATCTGTTCTGTGGATCTGACCGACGATGAGCTCGATTTGTTACGTTCAGTTTCCTCGGAGGTCCGGGCGGAGGTCCGGCCGGAGATTTTCGGCACGCTCTTGGAGGGATTCATGGATAAGGGCGAACGGCATGCCAGCGGGACTTATTTCACGTCGCGGGCGGACATCAGCAAAGTCGTCCTTCCCACCATCGTGGCTCCCTGGCGCCGGCGTCTGGATGCAGCAAAAGGAAGCATCGAAGCGCTGGAGCGGGAACTCCGTGCGCTCTCCAATTTTAGAGTGCTGGATCCTGCCTGTGGTTCGGGAAACTTCCTCTACGTCGCCTACCGTGAACTTCGCCGTCTGGAAAAGGAAGCCCGGGAATTGATTTCGGACCGGTGGCGGGAGGCACCTGCTGACCGGTCGTCGGCCTGCTTTGTCTCCCTTGATCACTTCTATGGCTTTGACATCAATCCCGTTGCTGTTGAAATCGCCAAACTAACGATGATGATGGCCGAAAAGCTCAGCTCGGACGAACTGCATGGTGGTCCCGTAACAGGACCGTTTGACGATCCGAATAATTCCATCCGGCATGCTGATGCGCTCTTCACCGCCTGGCCCAGGGTCGATGCGATCATCGGCAATCCGCCCTATTTGGGCAGGCGGAAGATGCGCCGCGAACTGGGTGCGGCCTATTCCAGCCGGGTCCTCGCTGCCCATCCCGAAGTTTCAGGCGCCGCCGACTTTTCCTGTTACTGGTTTACCCTGGCCCATGACGCGCTCAGGCCCGGCGGCCGCGCGGGCTTTGTCGCGACCAACACGGTCCGTCAGAACCATTCCCGGGAGTCATCACTGGATTACATCCTCGATAACAACGGCGTCATCACCGAGGCGGTTGCCGGCCAGCCGTGGTCGGGGGAAGCCGGAGCGACAGTCTCCATCATTGACTGGATGAAGACCGGTAACGGAGTCAAAGGACCTGAGACCGCAGTACTGTGGCTCGAAAACGGAACCGCCCGCCTCGAACTGCCAAGAATCTCATCATCGCTTTCCCCCCAGACAGATCTGCGCCGGGCACACCAACTGGCCGTCAACACGAAACCCAAGGTTTGCTTCCAGGGGCAGACACCCGGGGTAACCGGCGGCTACATCCTCAAAGAAGCGGAATGCAGAATAACCGAAAAAATCATGGCTGACTCTGCAGCCGCTGTTCACCCGTGTCTGGGAGGTCACGAGATCCTGCACGGCTTCGGTCCTACCGGATGGGTCATTGACATCGACGAACCCGATGCCCTCACAGCGGCCAGCCGTTACCCCTCAGCCATGGCCCATTTGAAAACGACGGTCTTGCCGATCAAGGAAGCAAGAGCCAGGGAAGAGTCTTCCCGCAACGCAGAGATCCTTGCCGGCAATCCAAGAGCTTGGCTGAACCGCCATCACCAGGGATTCCTCAGCAACTGGTGGCAGCTGAACTACCGGCGCCAGGAGATGCTCAAAGCCCTCGAACCCCTTGGCCGGTACATCGCCGTAGCCAGGGTATCCAGCGACAGGCGAATCCCCGTCTTCACCTTCATCGATTCCAGCATTCGGCTTGCAGATACTGCCCAGGCCTTCGCCTTCGACGATGACTATTCGCTGGGAATTCTGCAGTCATCGCTGCACCGGCTGTGGTTTCAGGCTCGCTGTTCAACCCTGCAGACCCGGCTGCGCTACACATCCACCACTGTCTTTGACAGCTTCCCATGGCCACAAAACCCATCCCCTCAGGCAGCCGAAAAAATCGCCGGGACAACGGCCGAGATCGTTGCGCTCCGTAACGACTATCTGGCCGAGGGCATAACCCTGGCCAAACAATACGACTCCCTGCGCACAGCCGAAAACAGCAGGCTCAGAGACCTGCACCACGCCCTGGACGAGGCCGTCGAGGAAGCCTACGGACTTCCCGCAACGACTGACCCGCTGGCACAGCTGCTCTGCCTGAACCAGAAAATCCATCGGATGGGCACCGATGGCGGCGGGCCCGGTCCAGCCGCCGCAGGTTCTGTCGGAACCCGTACAGCGACCGCGGCGAGATCCCCACGCGCAGCCCCGGGTCGTACCGGATGCTCCGGTGCGGGCCGAAGTGGAAGCTCAGGTCCACATCGTCATGCAGTTCCGGGTCCTCCCGGTGCACCGCAGCGCTGACCTGCTGCCAGGCGCAGCGCCGGAAGGCCATGTTCGACCCCCACAATGGCACATGCCCGAAAACCGGCCGCATTCCCAGCAGATAGGACTGCAGGTAGAGCGCGCCGGCCGCCCGCACCCAGGGGCGGGACAGGCCGTAGAAATCCGCGGTGCCGACCAGCGCATCCAGGGCCCGGGTCGGCGTAAAGGCGTCCCGGATGCGTTCCAGCCAGTGGACCGGCGGCGCCGAATCAGCATCACAGCGGACGACGACGGTCCCGGCCGCTGCGTCGTAGCCGGCCGCCGCGGCGGCCGGAATGCCGGGAGCCGATTCGACGACGACACGGGCACCATACCGGGCGGCGACCCGGGCACTGTCATCGGCGCAGTTGTTGTCCACCACCACGATCTCCAGCGGCCGGACGGTCTGGCACCCAAGGAGGCCCAGGCACTGGGCCAGCATCACGGCGCCGTCCTTGACCGGAATAACGACCGACAGCGACGGCTCCATCTCTGCTCCCTTCACCGGCCCGTGCCAGGTATCCGGCAGCGGCATCACCATGTCTTGGTGATGCACGGCGCCTGTCCCGGTTCCTGGCCCATCGTAGAACGTCAAGGGCTCCCGGGGTCTGGACGGGTGACGAACAGGCCGAAACCGGAGACAGGGGAAGCCGAAACGACTGCTTCCCGTTCGGCTCGATGATCCCGGCAAGGACCGCTGCTGCCGGGCGTACGCCGCGGGCAGACATCCGTCCGTCATGGGTTTTTAACGGGGGCCGGGTGCAGGCCCGGGCTCACCGCATCGGGTACGCCGCGACCCTCAACTCCTCCAGGTGCAGGGTGACCAGATTGCCCTCGAATTTCTCCCGGTGCAGCACCTCGACCCGGGTGTTCGAGCCGGCCAGGGTTTCGGTGTGCCGCTGGTGCCAGTGCCCGCAGAACACCAGTTCCGGTTCCGTGGCCCGCACGGCCTCGAGCACATGCAGCCGGCTCATCCGGGATTCCCGTGCCAAAGCCGCCAGCAACTTCCTGCCCAGCGAAGAGGTGACGTTGATGCCAGCCGGCGCCTCGTGGGTGATCAGCACATCCAGGGGTGCGTCCCCCAGGGCCTTGACGTCTTCGGCGGTCACGTCCTCTTGCGGCCACCAGGTCCTGCCCTCGGTGCGCCACTGCCTGTCGATCGAACGGGCACCGCCCAGGGCACCGAATCGGACTCCGTCCAGCTCCCAGCGGTGGCCGCGGGGCGCATAGAGCAGCCGGTCGCTGATGGTGCCGAAACCCTCGGCGTTCCGGGGCAGGGCGCGCAGCTTCGGGTGCACATCGTGGTTGCCGTCCACAAAAATGACTCTCAGGTCCAGTTCCTCCAGGTGCCGGACCAGCCGGCGGGTGAACTGCTGCCCGCCGGGCCAGAGCACCGCCAGGTCACCGACGTGGATGATGGTCCGGTAGCCGTCGGCGGCAGCCTTGACCAGGACCGTCTGCATCCAGGGGGTGTTCCCGTGCCAGTCTCCGGCAACCAGAACCTTCTCGCTGTTCTCCATGGTTCCTTCCCCTGCTCCCGCCTCCTGGCGCAGCGGTAGGAGCTTCTCCATCTTCGGTCAGGGATCCACCTGCAGGGAAGAAGGACTTTCCTGTCCGGATCTGTCCGGCCAGGGGGGTGAGAACGGCCAATAGCCAACGGCATCTGCTGTTCCCCGTCACTTCCGGGTGTTTCTGTCCGTGCGGAGCCGGAAAGTTCTTACCGGCGGGATCTGCTGTTAGCGGGGAGAATGAAGTCCGGTGCAAGCCAGGAGACGGTCATGGGCACTGAATCGGAACCGGCAGACAGCGAAACCCGGGACGGAGTCAGGGAGGTTCCCGGCCTCGTTCCCGGGACCTGCCTGAAGGCCAGGCATCCGTCGCGGAGGATTCGGGCGTTCTGCCGGACAGCCTTTCGGACAGGACACAGGACGGTGACGCAGACGTACGGGACAGTATGGCGGACCCTCCGGAAGGCTCCCCGCCGGCCCCCAGACCCAAAACGGCACCGCCAACGCTGCCGGCGGTATCGGGGATGCTGATGAGGCCGGCCAAACCGGGAACATCGGTGGGAATTCGTCCGCCCGCGGCCTGGTCCCTGGCCTCCATGAGGCCGCCGGACCGGCCGAGGAACAGGACATCCGGGAACCGGATGGCCGGGCATTAAACACCGATATCAGCCCCAGCGACTAAGCCGCTGCCTTCCATAACTTCGGCGAATTCCACGGTGACCGGCCAGCGGCCAGCTGTCGTCAGCGCGGTCGCTGTTCGGCGGCTTCGTCAGCATCAAGGCCGGTTTCCCGCACCGGCGGCGCGCCGCCGTCCCGTCCGGGGTCGGCGGTGTCGTCGGCGCAGCGGCCGTCTCCGGTTGCCCCGTTGGGTGGTTCCGGAATATAGATTCCGGCTGCGGTCAGGCGCCGGGCGGTTTCCCTGCCGCTGACCTGCTGTCCGACGGTTCCGTACCTGCCGGCCGGTACGACGGAGGCCACGACCGTATCGTCATAGACATGCACCAGGCTGAAAGACCTTCACACCGGCATTGTGCAGGGCGGCGGGAGTCCGGGCACTGACCATAAGGAGGCAGGCATCGCTGAATCCTCTGGTCCCGTGGGCCGCCTTGCGCCCGCCAAGGCCGGGAAGCCCCAGGCGATGGGTCGGGGGCGGTGACGACGGAGGGCCTGGGCCCCGCATCAGGTTCCTGCTGGTTAACTACGATCCCCTGCTACCTGTCCATGTAGATGCCGAAAACCACCGGGGAACTTGCCTGGAGCACGCTGTCGCTATGCAACCGCGATTGGCTCTAGCACTGATAACCGCACTTCCGTAAACCATTTCCCGTCCGGAACGTCCAGAACCACCTATGCGCCCTTGTCCGGTACGAATCCCGGCACATAGGCTGGGGAGCGGGCGGCGGGACGGGGGTCCACAGCACGGATCCGCAGAGCCGGCCCAGAAGGAATGCAGCATGACAACAGGAACAGTCAAATGGTTCAATGCGGACAAGGGCTTCGGCTTCATTACCCCTGACGACAACGGACCGGATGTGTTCGCGCACTTTTCCGCCATCTCCGCCAGCGGCTACCGCTCACTGGAGGAGAACCAGCGCGTCGAATTCGACGTCACCCAGGGCCAGAAGGGACCGCAGGCGGAGAACATCCGCCCGGTCTAAAGGGCCAGGCCTGAAACCGGCCCCAGGCAGGCTCCCGGATGGGGCAGGACGACACCACGAATCGGCGGTCGGCTCTCCAGCGTCCTAATAGCCCGCACTGCGTGAACCGGCGGACGGGAGTGCTCCTTCAGGCTCCCGTCCACCGGCGCCGTTTTTCACGACCCGGTGCAGTCCGTCAGAAAAAGCGCCGGCAGCTCCGGGCAGGCCAGCGCAGATCCTGGTGCTGTTCCCTCACCGGCACCTGAGATCCCCGGGCGGCTTCAGGTGCCCCGGGCCGCGATAGCTGAAGTCTGCCCCGGAACAGGCCAGGGACCCGGTGGAATGAACCCCTGCAGCCGGGCCCGGGGCGGCGTTAGGCCCGCCGGTTTCGGGTGGGCGTCGGTTCCTGGTGGGCGTCGGTTCCCGGTCCAAGGTACGGATCTGCCCGTCCCCGTCGCGTTCAGGCTCACTTCAGCCCAAGCCTGAGCCCGGCTTTGTTATTCAGGCAGCCGCGCTGCGGTAAGCCTCGGTGATCTGAGCCGGAATCCGTCCTCTTTCCGGGATGCTGTCGCTGTCTTTCTCAGTCTTCGCAGTCGCGGCAGTAGGCGACGCCGTCCTTCTCGCGCGCTTTCTGGGAGCGGTGGTGGACCAGGAAGCAGGATCCGCAGGTGAACTCATCGGCCTGAACGGGGATCACCCGCACATGCGGCTCCTCGCCTGGTTCCGGCCTGTCCGGACAGTCCCCCTCTGACACATCCGGACATGCCGGGACCCGGCGTCCGCCAGTGCACGTTCGCCACGATCACGCCGCCGGACCCGGAATCAGACCGGCCCAGCGCCGCGGGCAGCACAGGGATACCCAGGGAGCACCGGGACGGCCCGCCCATAGCCATAAACCGTCCCGACCGTCTTCCCTCTCCCTTCTGAAGCCGGATCCGAACACCGACGGCAGCGCATATGTCTGGATGGTCGGTCTCTGCACCGCCTCGGGCACGGACTCATTCCGGCGGACCGGCTGCGCGTAGGCAGCTCGGTCCGGAAGGACTGTCTGTGGCATGCAGCGGCGCCACAGGCGGTCCTTTGGCAGCCAGGTGCAGGGAAGCTCCCCTGGCAGTGCGGGCTTTGGCCCTCAGGAAGTCCTGATCGGCCGGGGTGAGCTGCACTTCGCCGTGCCGGTTCTGCCCCATATCGCCGGCGGCCTGCTGGATGGCGTTGGCGAGTGTGCGGGGCAGGACCACGCATCCCGGGTTCCGCAGCAGCCATTGCTGTGTGCCGGGGTCAAGCAGGTCCCACCACTGCTGAATCGGAAACTGTCCCATAGTGGCTCATCTCCTGGTCCGTGCCGGATGCAACTGACGGTAATTCCCGAAGCGCCGCGCAGGCCGCAGCGCCCTGCGGCTTTGGGCCGGAGACGGTTCCCCCGGCGGCGCTGCGGCAGGTCGGACGGCAAGGGCCTAGACGGTGCGCGTCCGGTCGATCACCGGTGCCGTCGCAGCGTTTTCCCGCACCGCCGTGATGGCCGCGGCCACCTGCGGCCTGTGCTCGAAGACCGGAAAAGACGACCGGACGGCCCTCACCGTCGGTCAGCCTGAACCGCAGTTTCCTGTCCCCGTCCCGCACAATCTCGAATCTGCCGGTCATGGTTCTCCCCCAAGGTTCCTCATTGAGCCGTCAGGGCAGGTCAGCGCCGCTGCGGCGGGTGCGAGGCTGCCCGGGCCAGCAACCTACCTGTGACTGCGGTCACCTTACACCCCGGAAGCGGATTATGACGCCGGCACCGGCAGAACCGCCGGCCGGCGCCGGGACCGCCGGGACCGCCGGTGGCCTGTGATTGCCGGTGGGCCCTGTTTTCCCCGGTGCGGCCCGTTCCTGCCTGCTGCCGGGCGCTCCGGTCGCCGGCCGGAAAGTGCGCCGGGCAGGCCCGGATAATCAGGGCCCGGATCCCGGGATCCGGCCTTATTGTTACGGAAAGGTCACGGCCGCCCTGTACGCGCAGCTGTGTTTTTCCCTACAGTCCGTAGTCAACCGGCCCTCTCAGGGCCGGTACGGTTTCGCATCTTCGGGCAACCAACCATGGGGGAACAATGAAAGATGACTTCACCGCCGGTAATGACGTCCTGCTCAGTGTCGCGCAGGTCGCCGCCCGGCTGCGGGTCTCACGCATGACCGTCTACCGGATGATCCGCAACGCGCGCCTGCCCGCGGTACGGGTCGGACACACCTACCGGATCAGCAGAAACCGGCTGGCCCGGTATCTGGACAACGCCCTGGTCTGCGCTCCCCCGCTCTGACCACAGCCCGGGTCCGGCCACAGCGCAGGCAGCCGGCGGGGAGGGCCTTCCCCGGTACCGGAGGGAACACAAGAACCGCGTCCCGGCGAGTGAGAACCCGGACCTGCCAGTCCCGGATACTCCCGCCGATATCAGCCCCTGCCGGCGAACCGTTCGACACACCGGCACCGATGACAATGTGGTGATCCACCCATGCCAGCCCCAAACACCCCGCAGCGGCCCCGGCACCGGCACGAGCTCCAGCCCCGGCAGGTTTCCCCGGCCGCTGGTGCTGAAGTGCCCTCCTGTCCCGGGTGCGGTCCGATGAGTTCCTTCACTTCCAGGAGTACCTCCCGGCCCGGACCCTGCCGGACCGCCGGCAGGAACCGGCCCACGCCGCCTACATCTGCAGCCGCTGCGGGAGCACCCGTACCCACCGGGTACCGGATATGTGGGCACGCCCCAACTGGGACTGGTTCGCCTGATATCGCGGGACTCCGCAGGACCGTAGGCCGGTTGGCCCGGAACCGTCACCGGAACCATGCCTGGATCGTTTCGCGGTGCCTTTATGGATGCGTTCTGATCTTCGTATCTCCCTGCCCGGAGGCCCGGTGGGACGATGCTGCCGGTTCGTCGGCTTCCGGCCGGTTATCTCTCCTGGCCTTCGCAGTCTCGGCAATACGCTGTCCCGTTCTCCTCACGGGCTTTTTTGGGAGCGGCGGTGGACCAGGAATCAGGTGAACCGGGGCCTATGTGCCGGGAGCAGATGCGGGGGGACAAGTCTCGGCACACAGACACCTAATGATTGATCGTTTACCGGCTGGCCCGCCATCCCCAAAATCGGGGAGCAACGCGCCATCCCTGCCCCGGCGCCCAACAACGCCCTGCGGCTCGAACGCCGGCAATAACGCATATGGCGCTGTCCCTTCCCTGGACAGCGCCATCGGAAGCAGGAATTCTTCTGTTAAAGGACCGCGGCCGGGATTGCAGCTGCATTCCCGGCCGCGGTGTTTTCCCTGCAAAAAGGAAACCCGGCTATGCTGCTTCGACGGCGGCGGCCGGCTCATTCCATGTGCCCGCGCCGGCGCTTCTGCCCCGTCTGAACGGTGGAACCATATTGAGGCAGGCTAGGTGGGGCGGTCCGGGCAAACCAACGCCTGGCTGGACCTCCCCCGCTTCGCCAAATGATGCCAAGACAGGGCAGCCGCTGTGTTAAACAGATCGGGGGTCTGGCGTTCTTGCCGCCAAGGCTCGGGCCGCTGCAGAACAAGGCCCAGTTCGACATCGTCTCCAAGCTGGTGCAGGCGGCCAAGGACTCCGGTGCCCGCGTCCTGGTGGGCGGCGAGCCGGAGACGGACCAGGCCGGCTACTTCTACCCGACCACCCTGGTGGCGGACATCGATAACGACAACCCGCTGGTCGCCGAGGAGCAATTCGGTCCGGCGCTGCCGATCAGCAAGTACTCCAGCGTGGACGAGGCCGTTGAGATGGCCAACTCGCTCGAGGTCGGCCTGGGCGCCTCGGTCTGGTCTTCGGATCCGGCGACGGCCCCGAGGTCGCGCCCCGGATCGAGGCCGGCACGGTGTGGATCAACAAGCACGGCGCCATCGATCCGCGCATTCCGTTCGGCGGCGCCAAGCAGTCCGGCTACGGCCTGGAGTTCGGCGTCGAAGGGCTCAAGCAACTCGGCGCCCCGCAGGTCATCGCCGGCTGGAAACCACCATAATGGGCAGCGCCAGGCAACACCCCTGACGCTGCCCATCATGCAGTTCGATTGGTCCTGTTCCACCCCCGGATACAGCCCGCGTCAGGCACATAAATGCCAATAACTGCGCATATGACGGGGTCGTCGGGTGGAGGGGCGGCTGCGCTGTGAGTCCACTGCTTTAGCGTCTTCCGGCGTGAAGTGCGAGTTCGAGTTCGAACCGTGCTTGCGGGTCTTGCAGCTGTTCGCCGAAAAGTTCGCGCAGCTGGGCTATCCGGTAGCCGACAGTCTGGGGGTGGATTTTGAGTTCTGCTGCTATCGGGGCTCTTTGGCCCCAATGCCGCAGCCATGAGTGCAGGGTTTCGGTGAGCCTGGCGCGTTGAGCCGGACGCAGGGTCTCCAGCGGTGCGAGTCGGCGCCGGGCCAGTTCGGTGATGGCGGTTGGTTCTGCGCCGAGGATCACCTGCACCAGGTGGTCCTCGGCCCAGAGCGGAGGGTCGTGGGGGTCCTGCCGGGGCGGCAGCACCGAGGCGGCCAGCATGGCCAGCCGCAGTGAGTCGGGTACCCGTTGCCAGCCTACGGCCGGTCCGACGGCAGCGGACCGGCCGTGTAGGACGGTCTCCAGTTCCTTCCGTGCGGCAGCAGTCGGCGGGGCCGGGACGAGGGCGACGGCATCGGTTTCGCGTTCAACGACCAGGGTTCTGGGACCCAGGCGCAGCCGCAGGCCGGCGGCACAGTCCAGCGGCAGCATGACCGCCGCGAGCCGTGGCGGCAGTGCCCAGTCGGCCATGGAAGCTGCCCGGCGCAGGGCCGCCTCGTCGGCCTGGCCCATCAGCAGCAGTTCCAGCAGCTCGGTACGGCGCCGTTCCATTGCTCCGGCGCGTTCAGACTGTTCGAAGGCGTAGGCCTCGGCGCTGACCGCGGAGAGCTCCTCGATGTAGGCCAGGATGGATTCGCCCAGATTCACGACAACGTTCGGGCCCAGCCCCTGCTCCATGGAGGCCCGGGACATCTCGCGCAGCGTCACCCGCGCTCCGATCCGGTATGCGCTCAGCAGGGCATCCATGCTGCGGCCCTGCCGGAACTCACCGCTGCCCAGACCGGCTACCACCTGCCGGCTCTCATCGGACAGGGCCGGCAGGCGGGTGCCGGGCAACTGGAGGAAACGGTCCAGCGCTTCGGCCACCCCGCGGTGCAGCCCGCGGCCGAACCGGCCCTCAAGGGGCAGGGCGTAGGCGGGCACCAGCTTCGGAACGGCGTCGATAATGGCTTCCACAACCCCGGGAACCATGGGCCGCAAAAGATCGCCCACTTCCTTCGGCAGCGCCAGCCAGGGCGGCCCGTATCCCTGTTGGGTTGGGGTGCTGAGCGGTCCGGACTCCACGGAGAACCCCCTAAATTGTTTCGCAATGATAGTTTTGCACATGTGATCGTATCCGGGACTAGGAGAAATACGGTCCCAGAAGCCATAGGCTTAAGGCATGATCCGGCTCCGCAGGCTGGCACGTGCCGCATCTGTTCTGACCACTCCACTGGCCCCGGAAGATTTTGCGTCCCTGTTCAACCCCGTGTCCTCCACCCGTCAGCTGCGCGGCGTGGTGA
>NZ_JBNHIC010000078.1:0-12355 GCF_059092905.1 Arthrobacter sp. B0427-1-12
ACCAGTTCGAGTTCGAGTTCGCCCTCGACCTGCTCCTGGACGGCTTCGAGCGTCTCCACGGGCAGAACTGGACATCGAAGCAGGCCAAACTGGACCGCGCATAGCCGGCCCCGGGGATATCTATCGTCATTCCGGAGAAGTAAGAGGCACGGCTGCAGGTTTACCTGCGTCGCGTCACAGGACCGGCGGCCCGCGGGCCAGAAGCCTCTGCGCCGTCCATGCTCCTCAACCTCGGGACTGTCCCCGGTTTTGTTGACTCGATGGTCTGCCTGCAGCCAAAAGCACCGCTAACAGCACATGTGTCCGCCGCCGGTCCGTGCTCCATTTCCTCCAGCCATCATTGTGGCCGTCCGTTGGTCACCTCCTCTGTCCGTACTCCCCTTCTGAGAGCCGGGAATGAGTGGCCGCTGTCCGGCCCGGGAGAGCCGGTCGGAACACGACGCCGGTACCTGAAGGAGCAGGTCTGCCCGCTTCTGCCCGCGCATCCGGTCATCGGCGCGTAAGCGGCAGGGCCGACGCTTCCGCCCTGTCAGGCGGTTCCGGCCACCCGCGGTGCCGGCAGGTGGGCAGCTGCACGGGCGCAGGTACCGCGCTATCCTAGATCGCTAGACGGACTAGCTATACCTTCTGGGGGTTTTACATGCAGGATCCGGCCTTGTCTGGCTATTGGTACACGAAGGACTGCGCCGCTGCGGCGGAGGTTCTCGATGCCCTGCGGGACTACCGGGCCTCGGAAGCGGCCATGCGCCGGCGCACGCGCTCCTCCATGGGCATGGGGGAAAGCGATCTGCTGGCCCTGCGGTATCTGCTGCAGGCCGAGGCCGCCGGCCAAACGATAGGGCCGAAGGAACTGGCTGCCCGACTCGGCATCACCTCAGCGTCGGTGACCACGCTGATCGACCGGCTGGTCAAAAGCGGCCACCTCCGGCGGGAACGGCATCCGACCGACGGCCGGGCCCTGATCCTGCGGGCCACCGCCGGCTCGGACCGCGAGGTGAGAGCCACTGTGGGGCGGATGCATGCCCGCATGCTCGACGCTGCCCGATCCCTGAGCGAGGAAGAGACCCGAACGGTGACCGCTTTCCTGCGCCGCATGCGTGAGGCCGTCGACGCCATCGACCCCGTCTGAGGCCGCCGATTCGCGCCCCGGCCCTTGCCAGGGCCCCGGCAAGGGCCGCCAGGTGGACAAAATTCCGGAAGCCTGCTTATAACTAGCTTGTCTAGTTAGTTAGTTTTCGGCTCAGGAGGACCCCGTGACTGCTGTTGCAGCCCAGCTTGACTCCCGCACCGCCCGGGACTTTCTTGACTCCCGCACCGCCCGGGACTTTAAGGACACCATCCCCTTCCCGGTGCCGGTGGTTCCGGGGCCGGTATTTGCCCTGCAGAAGACCCCGGTGCAGCAGGCCCCGATGGCGGAGGCTCCTGTGCACTGCGGTCAGGCCATGACCCTTGCCGAGGTCTCGCTCGGGCTGCCGGTCGTCACCTTCCCCGCAGAGCAGCCGCGCCCGGCGGCCAGGCGGGAATGGGTCTGCGGCTGCGGCTTCCGCCAGGACGCTGAACCGAAAGGGGCGGCCGCCATGCGGCGGGTCCGGCTGGCCGCCGCGCAGCTCGAGGCGCGGCAGTGGGCCCTGGACCGGGCCACCGAGAACCTGAATACCAGCATCCGCGCCGCCGCCGCCGACGGTTGCCCGCCGGAGGCAATCGCCTCCGCGGCCGGCCTGACCGTCCGGCAAGTCCGGGACGTCCTGCGCGAGGACACAGCGGCCAGCCCAGCCTAGAAACCCCAACGCCGACCACCCTTCCCCGGACACCTCCCCGGAGAACCTCATCCGCAGCGGGGTATCGGTAAATGCCGGGGCCGGGAATGCCGGGTGACAATCCCAGCCCCCGCAGGTAGCTACCCGCACAACCCTCGGCAGCCAACGCCCAGGACCGGATCCGGACGGTCAGCCCAGACACAGCCCAACCTGCCCCACCCCATGCATCGGCCGATAAGAACGCCTATGACACAGGGGCAGAAACCTCCAATAAATAGGGGTGGAACCGGGAACGGACTCACATTCCCGGCTCCACCCCCTTTCCCCGGGTAAAGAGATAACCATGGCGGTCGTCAAGGGCCCCGCACCAGGCCCGCCGGACCATTAGGCGGCTGCGATGAGGAACACAGCACGGGATGACCCTGTGATCGAAACGTTAGCCGGACACGCACCCGGCACCCGGGTTACGGGCGCGGCACGGCGCAGACTGGTAGGCGTGGGCCGGGCCTGTCCGCCGACACGTGCCAGACTGTGCTTCAAGAGGGGGGAACGATGCCAGGTATCAGGCGCACGACGGCGATCGCCGCCGTCGGCCTTATCGCTGCCGGGGCCACGGCCGCAGGGGTATACATTGCAGGCCAGGCTGTCGCCGACCAGAGCACCATCCGCTGCTTTCCCGCGCCGGAACTTGAGGCCGAGGACGCACTCAGCCTGGCGCACGCCCGGAACAGGCCGGCCGCGGAAGCCATTGACCGCTGCGCCGAGAAGTGGCGCAACGGCACGCTGACCCGCGACGGCATCAACCCGGCCGCACTGGATCCGGACAGCGGTTTCGACCCGGAGGACACGACCATCACGTTCACCGTGCCGGAACTGAGCGCCTGCCTGTATGAGGACGCGGTGGCTGTCTTCCCCGGCGATCCCCGGGTCTGCCAGCGGCTGGGCCTGAAACCGCTGCAGTCCTGACCTCCGGCCGAAACTGCCACCGCAGGCCTCCTCCGCGCGGCGCCTGAGCCCCCGCAGATGGGCGGCCCGGCCGGCGATATGCTCGGCGGCCATCGGGCGGCTGTCGGCACCTCCGACATTCTCCGATGGCCGACCCGGGCCAGGGAGGTTTTAGTGCCGTTCGGTGCTGTGCTGTTCTTCGGGGAGGGTGCGACGGCCGGTGCGCGGGCCCCTGCGGGGACGGGGTCCGGGACTGTTTACAGACGTTGTTCCCAAAAAACTAAAGTGCCGATAACGGCGCATATGTCCGGAAGCATCCGGCGGGCCGCCTCAGATGTGGATACCGGTGTTGCAGAGCTTGCCGGCGCAGCGACACCTTTCATGGAGGGAATACGCCGGTTTTCCAGGGACTGTCCTAGGCGGTCAGCCTCACATCCCCACCCCTGCCGGGCCCGGAACAGGGGTCCGTGTTCCGTTCAGGTCCGGGCCGGAGACCCGGCCCGGGAGACAGACCGGTGCTCAATCGTGACCGGGCGGGGATTGTCCCGGCCCGAAGGCCGAGCCTAGAGTGGCGGTGCTGGCTTCCCGCCGTCACGCCCCAGGGCATGGAGCGGGGAGCCTTCCCATATACCGGCCCGGGACCTGCGGTCCTCCAGAGCAGTAAAGGACAGAAGCACCGGTGAGACCCACGCGCGTTGCCATCGTAGACAATCACGTCAGGTTCGCCGAGCTGCTCATCGGCGCCCTGAACCGGGAACCGGACCTGCACTGCATCGGCCACGCCACCGGCGTCGAATCCGGGATCCGGCTGTGCCTGGACCGCAGACCCGACGTGGTGATCATGGACCACGACCTGGGCGACGGAACCGGGCTGGAAGCCTCCGAGCGGCTCCTGGCCCATCAACCGGACATGCGCATCATGCTGCTCACCGCCAGCGCGGACCCCCGGACCGGGCAGGCAACCGGTCCGGGGATCAGCGCTTTCCTGCACAAGGGCGGCTCACTGGCCACCCTGCTGCAGAGCCTCAGAAAAGCAGCCGGAACCACACCCGCACGTCCGGTTCCGGCGTCCCGCTCCGCCCGGCACACCCGCAGCTGAGTGCTGCCGGTGCCCGTGACACCCCTGCCCGGCACCCGGCCTGCCTTCAATTCTTCGGTTCAGCGCGGCAGTGGCTGGCGGTTACGTTCTCCCCATGGAGGATCAACGCAAGCTGAAACGCCGCCCCGCACCGGATGTGGAAGCCGGCAACTCTGCAGGATCGCGGGCAGACCAATACGCCGGTGAAACCCCCGGGGCCGGGCAAGGACCTGGCCGGTGGCCGGGTTCAGGACACCGGTTCGGCCAGCAGCCACTGCAGGGCCTGGCTGCGGGAGGTGAAGTACCGGGTCGGGCACGGGGGCGTGTAGACGCCGAGGAAGAAATTCACGAGCACCCGGTCCACGGACGAAGCACCGCACAGCGCGATCCTGGAAGCGCAGGAGGCGCGGGTGAAGACCGTTCGCGCACCGCGGCTGACCGAAGCCGTACCGGCCATGTCAATCAGCAGTCGCCTGCCCGTCCCGCCGCATATGTCATTGACCAGGGACATGGCCGCCCGGGCATCTTCCTCCCCAAGATGGACACCGGGAGCCCACCGCAGGAACAGTACCCCCTCATCGCTCACGCGCAGGGACGCTGTCCGGTCCCCGGTAAATCTTTCCGTCATGCCCCCCCTAATCGGCCCGAACGTACCAAGGACAGTATTGGCAGGACCCGGCGGGGTCAACAGGGCCGGGCCCGGCCACCGCGCACCGCCGCAACATTCTGCCGCTCACCCGGCCGATCACCGCTGCAGCCCCCGGGCTCCCGGGTGCCGGAACGTTCCGGACAGAGCCGGACCGAGCCGGAACATACTTAAAGAAGAGATCTCTGATGAGGCCGGGCCGGTGATGGTTCCGCGTGCCGGCCCGGCACGACCGAACGGGGAGGTTAGGATGAGGCTCTCACGCGAAGAGCGCAGGCTTCTTAGGGAGCTGGAAAAAGACCTCACCGCCGATGATCCCCGGCTGGCCCATGAACTTTCTTCAGGAGCCCCGGCGCCGGGAGTCCATGTTTTTCTGGCAGCCCTGGCCGCCGGGATGGGCCTGGTACTGCTTATCACCGGCGTCGCCGCGCAGCTCGCTGCCCTGGCCACGGCCGGGTTCGTGCTGATATTGGCAGGAGTTATCCGGTTCCTCACCATGCCGGTTCCGTGAGGAAACCAAGCGAGGACCGGGCAGGGAAAATACATGTCCGGACCGCCCGATGCATCGGTACCTGTTATCCGCGTTTGAGTTGCCGGGCGGCTCCGTGCCGTGGGTTCGGCGCTACGACCCGTGCGGAGGCAGAACCCGGGCGGTGGCCTGAGCCGCCGGGCACCCCGCAAGAAAGTTTCCGAGGAAAACAACCGGAAAAGAGGACGACTCCCACCCGGCCCCCTAAAGCCTCTAGGACCCGGTTTGCTGCCGGTGGATTGAACGCCCACCGAACGTCAGCTGCCCGGCCTCCACTGCAGGGCCAGCCGACAGCTGCACGGTGGAGCGGGACCACCCCCAATAAGTGCAGTGGGCCGGGCTGTGTGCAGCTGCAGCGTCCCGGCACACTGCCGGACCCACCCCAGGCTCATTACATCCGAGCTACCGGGACAACAAGCCGCAACAACCTCCGCTCGGTAATCGTGACCGATAGGCAACTACGTCGATAACAGCGCATCTGTATCGGCGACTGAGTCTATGGACCGCCCCAGCTTCTCCCACTTGGTGACATGGTCACCAGCACCTGGGCCATTTCATCCGCAGCATAGCGGGCGGAGGAAATGCCGATCGCACATCAGTCCGTCCCCCGCAGTCCGTGGATGACCTCAATGCCGTCCACCTCCGGCAGGCCGGGGGTCGAGGATGACGACGTCGACAGCGTGTTTGGCCGCCTGGCCCGGGATGCTGGCCCCGTCCGGGGCGGTGAGGGTGATGTACCGCGGGTGGTCAGTGGATCTGCAGTGTCTGAAGAATCCGGGGGTTCGTCATCGACGATCAAAACGTTTGTCACGGGCCTCCTCCTGCAGGCGCTTCCGGAAGGGTGTCCGAGGTGCATCCATTTCGTCAGGACCAGTGGGTGGGGACCTGAACGCACCGCGGGCCTGCCGACTGCCGCTACTTAAGGAAGCGGATCAGCGACCGGATAAGGAACCAGAGCACCAGCCCCCCGATGAAGAGCACGAGCGGGATCTGCCACAGTGCGTCAGAGCTCATCATGCCCGTCCTGTCTCTCCCGTAGTCTGCCCCGGCCTGATTCGCCGCGGTCACAGCGATGGACCTCCCCTCAGCGACCTGAAGCTCCAGCCCGTCCAGGGCACGCGTACGGCCGAAATCCTTCACCGGTCCGGCCGTTTCAACACTGGATGCACCAGAGCTCATCACGCCCGCCTGCCACGGTCCATGACAGTGCCCGCGGCAGGCGCCGGGGCGCTCCACGGGTTCGCGTCCCCGCGGGCCGACCAGACTTCCCGGCTCTCCGCTGCCAGACTACAAACGCTCCCCCCGCACGGGAAGACCCGCCGTACCGGGGGACCCGTTCTTTGGAGGGCCGCCGCCGGCTAGCGGTCGTCCTGCTCGTACACGTCCGGGATGCCGTCGTGGTCGGTGTCGACCTGTTCTTCGGCTTCGATCCGGCGGTAGTGCTCGTTGCGGGCGAGCAGGATTGCTGCTGCGAGCAGCGCTGCGAGCAGGGAGGCGGCGAGGATGGCGACCTTGGCGTGGTCATTGGCGGGGCTGCCCAGCCCGAAGCTCAGCTCGGCCACCAGCAGCGAGACGGTGAACCCGATCCCGGCCAGCAGGCTGATACCGGTCAGGTCGATCCATTTCAGGGAAGGATCAAGCCGGGCGCGGGTGAATCTGGCCATCACCCAGGTGGTGGCCACGATACCGACGGGCTTGCCCAGCACTAGCCCGGCAATGATGCCCAGGGCCACCGTGTCGGCCAGCGCGGCGGCGAGGCCTTCGATACCGCCGATGGCCACGCCGGCGGAGAAGAAGGCGAAGACGGGCACGGCAAACCCGGCGGAGACGGGCCGGATGCGGTGTTCGAGGACTTCGGCCAGCCCAGGACCGGCTTCGGGGCCGCTGGAGCGGCTGCGCAGGACCGGGACGGTGAAGCCGAGCACGACCCCGGCGACGGTGGCGTGGATGCCGGAGGCGTGCAGCAGCGCCCAGGCGGTCATGCCGATCGGCAGCAGGATCAGCCAGGCGGTGGCGGGTGTGCGGCCGAAGAAGCGGCGGTATTTTTGGGCTAGGAAGGCGTAGACGGCCACGGGGATCAGGGTCAGCAGCAGCGGGCCGGTGTGGATGTCGCCGGTGTAGAAGAAGGCGATGATGGCGATGGCGATCAGGTCATCGACCACGGCCAGGGTGAGCAGGAAGATCCGCAGCGCGGTGGGCAGGTGCGAGCCGATCACGGCCAGCACGGCCACGGCGAAGGCGATGTCGGTGGCGGTGGGAATGGCCCAGCCGCGCAGCGTGTCGGGGTTGGCCCAGTTGAGCCCGGCGTAGATCAGTGCCGGAACGGCTACCCCGCCGATGGCCGCGGTCACCGGGACGACCGCTTTGGCCGGCTGGCGCAGGTCGCCTGCGACGAACTCGCGTTTGAGTTCCAGTCCGACCAGGAAGAAGAAGACCGCCAGCAGCCCGTCGGCCGCCCAGGCGCCCAGGCTCAGGTCCAGGTGCCAGGGCTCGTAGCCGATCTTAAAGTCGCGTAGCGCGAAATAGCTGTCTGAAGCCGGGGAGTTGGCCCAGATCAGGGCAATGAGGGCGGCGGCGACGAGCAGGGCCCCGCCGACGGTTTCCCTGCGCAGGATTTCCCCGATGCGCAGCGCCTCGGCGTAGCTGCCCCGGCCCAGGACAGGGGGCTGAGGACGGGGGGTGGGGGTTGGTGCGGCCATGGACGGCTCCTTAGGGGCAGATCGACAATAAACGTGCCGACCAGACTTCCCGGCTCACCGCTTACCACCATACCCCGTGCTGTTCTCCCGGCCGCAGAGGGTTCCCCCGGCGGCCGGCCGTCTTCAGGTCAGTATCGGCCGCGCCGCAGGGCTCGCCGGCATGTTTTCGCGCATCAGGACGCCAGCGGCGGTCAACCCGATGATGTCCGCCTCCTTGCCGTGCTGGCGGTGCTTCCCGGTGCTGGTGTTCAGGGCCGCGATGCAGCAAGTACCTCAGAGGCAGGCGTCTGTCAGGCCGGTCCCTCAGCGGAGACTGCCTGACTGGCTGAGCGGCGGAACGGATGCTGAATCTCCTTTGCAGCGGCGCTGAAGCGTCGGGCGGCAGCGTGCCGCAACAGCGCGGGGCACCGGTGCAGGCGCTGGCCGGGGCGGGACCGGTTTCATCAGCTCAGTGCAGCGGGCCGAACCTGCTTCCCTCTATCGGCACGCGCGATGCACTCGGGACGGCAGGACTCGAGGCGCCAGGTGTTGGGAGCGTTTTCTGCGCTGTGATGGACTCGGCGGCGCCGTGGAGGCCGTCATAGGATGCACCTACGGCCCGCTGTCGCTGCACTTGTGCGGCGGGTACCTGAGAGCCCTAACACGGAAGAAGATCCGTCATGTCCCACACCCAGGCCCCGTGGCGGCCCAAAGCCCAACGGGAACGTTTCTGGCTGCTGGCGTCCGGACGCGATTTTCTCGACAGGATCGCACGCAGCTCACCGGCACGGCTGGCGCTGATCGTTTTCGCTCTGGTCGTTCTGCTGTTCGCCTCGGTCCTGACCCTGCCGGCCGCGGCAGCGGACGGCCGGCCGACGCCGCTGCACGATGCGATGTTCACCGCCGTGTCGGCGGTGACGGTGACCGGGCTGACCACGGTCAACACCGCCGTGCACTGGTCCTTCTTCGGGCAGCTGGTGATCCTCATCGGCATCCAGGTCGGCGGTCTGGGCATCATTACGCTGGCCTCCATGCTGGCCATGGCGGTCGGACGCCAGTTCGGTCTGCGCGGAAAACTGCTGGCGCAGGAGGGCATCAGCACCGGGCGTCTGGGGGAGGTCGGCGGCCTGCTGCGGACGGTGGTGCAGACCTCCCTGGTTCTGGAGCTGGTCATCGCCCTGTTCCTGGTGCCGCGGTTCATTATCGTGGACGGAAATCTGGCCGAAGGGGTGTGGCACGGGCTGTTCTACGCGATTTCCGCCTTCAATAACGCCGGGTTCGTCGCGCATCCGGACGGACTGATGGATTTCACCGGCGACTGGTGGATCCTCATCCCCATCATGGCCGGGGTCTTTGTCGGCAGTCTCGGGTTCCCGGTCTACATGGTCCTGCTGGCCTCCCGGGGAAATGTACGCCGGTGGAACCTGCACACCAAGCTCACCGTGGCCCTCAGTCTGATCCTCTTCACCTTCGGCGCGCTGCTCTGGGGTGCCCTTGAATGGTTCAACTCGGAAACCATCGCGGGTATGAGCACCGGAGACAAAATCTTCAACGCCCTGTTCTCCTCCGTCATGATGCGCTCGGGCGGCTTCAACATCATCGACACCGCCGCGTCCAGCCCGGCCACCCTGCTGGTCACCGATGCCCTGATGTTCGCCGGCGGCGGCTCGGCCTCCACGGCCGGAGGCATCAAGGTCACGACCCTGGCCGTGCTGTTTTTGGCCATCATCGCCGAAGCCCGCGGCACCCGGCACGTCAGCTCGTTCCACCGGACCATTCCCGAAGGCGCGCTCCGGGTCGCCATCAGCGTGACCTTCCTCGGCGCCACCCTGGTGCTGCTGGCCACGGGCATCCTATTGGTAAGCAATGAAGCACCGCTGGAGCGGGTCCTCTTCGAAGTCATTTCCGGCTTCGCCACCTGCGGGCTCAGCGTAGGTCTCAGCGCCGAACTCGATCCGCTCGGAAAGTACGTGATCTCGGCCCTCATGTTCGCCGGACGCATCGGCCCCATCAGTCTCGCCGCCGCACTGACCCTCAAACAAGCCACCGTGCTCTACCGCTACCCGGACGAAAGGCCCATCATCGGTTGATCCCGGTTCCGCCTCATTTTCCGGGCCGGCCATCGCTTTGCGGTCCAGAGTCACCCCGTCGTCCCGGCCGGATAGGGCTCCAACGACCTGCAGGTGCATGACGGGACGGCACCGGTGAACGTTTCCCAGGAGCCGTGACACCGGCATTGTCGGCTGGTGCTCAGTCCGGTTTTGCACGCTCCGCGCCCGGGAACGGACCGCCCTGAACGCCGGCAGATCCGGTAGGCCCCGGGCAGCGTGCTGCTGCCCCTGGCCAGCCTCGGTAACAGGACTGGTGCTTTTGGCGGGACCGTAGCCGGTGTTAGGGTCGTCTCATCCACACGGGAGCCCTGTTGCAGGGGCTGAGATCGGGCTGATGCAGTCCGCGACCGTCGAACCTGTCCGGGTAATGCCGGCGAAGGAAGTAGGAAAACCTCAATGAATGCAATCAACTCGCATGTCCTGGCCTATGTCCGCGATCCCGAACACCGGATCAATGTCCCGGTCACCGAAATCGCCCTGGAGGACTCCCCCAATGGCGCGGCGAATCCTCCGCTGCGGGTGTACCGCACCGCCGGCCCGGGCAGCGACCCGGTCCGCGGCCTGGCACCGCTGCGCGCCGGCTGGATTACCGGACGCGGCGACGTGCAGGAATATTCCGGCCGGGAACGCAACCTGCTCGATGACGGCAAAACGGCCGTGCGCCGCGGGGCGGCCTCAGCGGAGTGGAAAGGCGCCAGGCCCCGGCCGCTGCGCGCGGCCGCCGGCCGGACGGTCACCCAGATGCACTACGCCCGGGCCGGGATCATCACCGAGGAAATGCGGTTCGTGGCCCTGCGGGAGAACTGCGACGTCGAACTGGTCCGCTCCGAACTGGCCGCCGGCCGGGCCATCATCCCGGCCAACATCAACCACCCCGAATCCGAACCGATGATCATCGGGAAGGCCTTTTTGGTCAAGATCAACGCCAACATCGGCAACTCCGCGGTCACCAGCTCCATCGCCGAGGAAGTCGACAAGCTGCAGTGGGCCACCAAGTGGGGTGCGGACACCGTCATGGACCTGTCCACCGGAGACGACATCCACACCACCCGTGAATGGATCATCCGCAACTCCCCCGTGCCCATCGGCACCGTCCCCATCTACCAGGCGCTGGAAAAGGTCAACGGCCAGGCCAACGACCTGACCTGGGAGATTTTCCGGGACACCGTGATCGAACAGTGCGAGCAGGGCGTGGACTACATGACCATCCACGCCGGTGTGCTGCTGCGCTACGTGCCGCTGACCGCCGACCGGGTCACCGGCATCGTCTCCCGCGGCGGATCCATCATGGCCGGCTGGTGCCTGGCCCACCACCGGGAAAACTTCCTCTACACCCACTTCGACGAACTCTGCGAGATCTTCGCCCGCTACGACGTGGCCTTCTCCCTCGGCGACGGCCTGCGGCCCGGCTCCATCGCCGACGCGAACGACGCCGCCCAGTTCGCCGAACTGGACACCCTCGCCGAGCTGACCGAACAGGCATGGAAGCATGACGTGCAGGTCATGGTCGAAGGCCCCGGCCACATCCCCTTCCACCTGGTCCGGGAGAACGTCGAACGCCAGCAGCAACTGTGCCACGGCGCCCCGTTCTACACCCTCGGCCCGCTCGTGACCGACGTCGCCCCCGGCTATGACCACATCACCTCCGCCATCGGCGCCACCGAAATCGCCCGTTACGGCACCGCCATGCTGTGCTACGTCACCCCGAAGGAGCACCTGGGCCTGCCCAACAGGGACGATGTGAAGACCGGAGTCATCACCTACAAGATCGCAGCCCACGCCGCGGACCTGGCCAAGGGCCACCCCGGCGCCCGCGACCGGGACGACGCGCTGTCCAAGGCCCGCTTCGAATTCCGCTGGCGCGACCAGTTCGCCCTGTCCCTGGACCCGGAAACCGCCGAAGCGTTCCACGACGAAACACTGCCGGCCGAACCGGCCAAGACCGCCCACTTCTGCTCCATGTGCGGACCCAAGTTCTGCTCCATGCGCATCTCCCAGGACATCCGCGACCAGTTCGGCGGCACAGCCGCGCAGGAAGCCATCGCCGGCATGAACACCAAATCCGCCGAATTCCTGGCCTCCGGCGGAAAGGTCTACCTGCCCGAACCAACACTGAACCGCCCATAAGGCGGCCCTTAGCGCCGATAACAGCGCCTATGACGCCTGCGGCTCGGGGTGGAGCCGCGGATTTGTTGATGCGGTACGCGCCTGTGGGCTGCCCCGGCGTCTCAGGCCGTGCCGGGCCGGGTCTGGGTTCTCTTGTGTCGCGCCGGCCCGCGGGCCCTGGGCCGGAGGGCTATGCGCGGGCTGGTGCCGGCGTTCAGTACCTGCAGGCCGATGTAGATCAGCGCAACGGCCTGGATGGTGGCCGCAAGGGGTGGGAAGACAACGCTGTAGGGCAGAAAGATCGGTATTGCCATGCCGGTGAACATCGCCACCGCCGGCCACCAGGGCAGCACACCGCTGCGCCACAGTGCCAGCAGCAGCAGCGGCCATGCGACGAGCGTGACGAAAACGGCCGGACGGTCAATGGCGGCATACGCCAGCCCGCTCGGATAGTCGGCGGCGATGGCGGCAAGCTGTGCGGCGGGGACCTCCGCGGCATCGGCGG
>NZ_JBNHIC010000079.1:0-12193 GCF_059092905.1 Arthrobacter sp. B0427-1-12
CGTCGGCCCATCCGGTGACCACGCCCTTGGAGTGCAGGTCGGTGATTTCCTCGGCGAACTGGCTGCCGGACGGAACATCCTCGAACACCGGGTCCGGTACGGCCCCGATGACCGGAAGCTTGTCACTGTACCGGTAAAAGCGCAGGGCCCGGGCCATGTAGTTGCGGTCGACGATCAGGTCCGGGCCGAAGATTCCCGGAGGGCTGATCACGACGGTCGTGGTCTGTCCCATCCAGGCCATCTCCTCATAGTTCTGCATCCCGGGCTGGATGTCGGTGTAGGAGTGCAGCTGTACACCGGGCGGCTCCGTGGGACGGCCGGCCAGCCGGTGCAGGAAGACCGCCAGGGTGCGGCGGGTGACCTGCTCCTCCGGGCGGAAGGTTCCGTCGCGGAAGCCGGTGTCGATGCCCATGGCTGCGATCCAGCTGATGGCCTCATGCTCCTCGGACTCAGCGGGCACGTCCTTGAAGTCCGGCGTGTCCTCGGGCACGGGCGGGGATCCGGCGAACCGGTACAGGATCCCAGCCAGAGCTCCCCGGGTCACAGGGGCATCGGGGCGGAAGGTGCCGTCGGGGTAACCGGTCAGGTAGCCGCTCACGGCCGCCCAGGTGATCGTGCCGAACCGGGTGTGGTCGGGGTCAACATCGGAAAACAGCTGGGGCTTTTGCAGGCCTACGTTAATGTCGATGGCGACCTCCCCGGCGCCGACGGTGACGGGCGTGGGCTCCCCGTGCACGCCCTGTTCGCTGTACCACAGGTCCAGGGCGCCGCTGGTGCCGCCGACGAACTTGACCCGGTAGGTTCCCGGACCCAGCCCGGTCAGCTCGTAGGTCCCGTCCGCGTCCACCCCCGTGCGCGCCGCGACGGATCCGTCCGCTGCATAGGCCTCCACGGCCAGGAGGCTGTAGGTCGTGTCCCCGGTCCAGACCTCACCGATAATGGCCGCCGGTCCCCGGCCCGGGGTCAGGCCGCGTTCGGACAGATAGGCTCCTGAATAGCAGTGCCAGCCGCTCATCTCCTTGAGCGCCTGGTATTCGGCCGGATCAACGCTCAGGTTCCACCGGGCCTTTGTCAGAATCACTCTGATCGCATATTTGCAGTCCAGCACATCCCACGGCGACCGCCATTCCGCCGCATCCTTGGACCCCTTGTCCGCATCGACCGCAGTCGACACGTCCACCAGGGCAATCTGCGGGTACTTCAGATCGTTGGCGAAAGCACGGCGCTGTTCGGCAGTCCAGGCCCATGCCCCCGACTGCCAGGCCTCCTCCAGCGCGACCACATGATCGACCGTCATCCGGGCCGGATCCGTCACTGACACGCCATCGTAATTGGTGCTCCACTGACCGGAGACGATCCGGCACGGCGGCTCAACGACCGCGGGCGGATGGGAAGCGGCGATGAGCACCTCACTGCGGGTGTCACAGCCGTCCCCGTCCGCATCAATCCAATGCTCAAAGGCACCCGGATCAAAGGGCGGGCTCGCCTCCGGGCGCACCACCAGGGTTTCCAGCAGATCCGCCGCCTTCATCGCCCCGTCATCCGGCGCCGCCCCGGGCGCTGCCGCCGGCGCGGCAGCGGCCAGGCCTGTCAGGAACACCGGCACCAAAGCCGCCGCAACCCACGCACTGACAACCCTGCGACCCGGCCATACCCGTTCTCCAAGCATCCCGTTCCCCCAAACGTCAGCCAGCGCCCCCATCGGGCCTGCCCTTTATCCTTGCATCTGCATGTAAGAAGCAAAAGGGTGAAACCACCGTTACCCGAAACTTCAACCTTTAACCTGACACCGCCGGCCGGCGCCGTTAGGCTGCCTGACCGAAGGACTGTACAGCAGGACATGTGCGCAGTTATCGGCTTAAGGGTGCGGAACCGGAGATGCAGCGCACCTGCAAGGCCATGCCGGAGGTATATGGCAGCGTCTGGGCCGTCCACCTGCGCAGGCTCAAGCGGTACGCGGAGGCGGGCCTCCCGTAATCCTCCGGCGGTAATCCTCCGGCAGGGGCTATTCCTCCAGAAGCTTCAGGCCCAGCCGCTGGCAGACTTGGGAGCTGCCGGGGAAGACCCCGACCTCGTCCTCGTAGAGGCAGGCGCTCAGTTCCGGCACGGTGAACGTGATGGTCGTATCCTCCGGGTCGAAACCGCTGTCCGGATCCAGGGCCTCCGGATTGATACCGTGCCGTGTCAGTGTGCCGTTCCGCCACTTCTCCGCGCAGTGCCCGATCGCTTCGGCCGGCGGCCTGTTGCGCGGGTGCGCCAGGCTGAGGGCGTCATCGGCCTCAGGCTCCGGAGCGGGAAAGCAGCGGATGGTGCTCTGGTCGGCGACCGCCTGGCCGGCGGCCGCCTGACCGGCAATGTATACGCCTCCGGCCGTGGCCCCGGCAGCAATAAGAGCGACGGCGGCGATCGCCGCCGTGCGTTTGATGCTTGGCATCATTCCCCCTCATGAAGCAAAGCCTGGCCTGGGTGCCGGACGGGACCGGCCCACGCCTGTCAGTCTGCACAGTACCGCGCCCGTAGCCCGGGTGCCGGGTACGTGTCCTGCTAACGTTTCGATCACACGGCCATCCCGTGCTGCGTCTCTGCGGAAACTGCTGGATCAACGCAGACGCTGGTATCGGCGTTTACGGTCCAGAACACAGGCTTTCCGCTCAGGGCCGCAGCAGCTTTGCCGGACCGGTCAGGGAATAGCTGGAAGCAGGAGAACCGGCCGGCCACATTATGGGGCCGAGCAGATGGGGCCGGCCGCGGAACCGGCGGTTGGCCGCTGAGTGCCGCAGTTCAGCCGCACCGGCCCTGGGTTTGTTCTAGGCGAAGTTATGTCCCAGGCGGCGTTCGGTGCGGGCCCGCTGTCGGGTGGTGCGCATCCGTCGCAGCCGCTTGACGAGCATGGGGTCGTGGGCGAGGGCGGCCTCCGTGTCGATCAGCGCGTTGAGGATCTGGTAGTAGGACACGGCGGGGATGTTGAACTGTTCGCGGATCACCTGTTCCTTGGCGCCGGGGTATTTGTACCAGTTGCGTTCCAGCGCGAGGATGGACCGGTCCCTGTCGCTCAGTCCGCCGGGACTGTCGTCAGGTTCCGGGGTCAGTGCCGTGGTGCCGTCCGTTGCCGCCATGATTTTTCGTCTCCTCCGGTCCCCAAGGTTTTTCATCGTATGCGGCGCCACCCACAAAATAAGGGGCCGGGACAGCCCTTCGGACACTGGATCTTGTGAGTGGACAAGGCCGCCGGCAGACTGAGGAAGCAGTCCGGGGCAGCCGGGCGGCGGTTGCCTAGCGGCCGATGGCCGCGCTGATGGCGGCGAACTCTTCGCGGCTGAGCAGCCCCTGGGCAGGGGAGGAGACCACCTGGTCCCAGGTGCCCGGCAGCCGGCCCTCCTGGGAGTCCGGGGCGTCCTGGCCGAAGGTGTACGGGAAGGCTTTGAGGGTCTGGACCAGTTTGGTACGGTCGGTGCCGTAGGCGAAGGCCCGCAGGATGATCTCCGCCGGCTCCGGTTCCAGGGTGGCGCCCCGTTGCTGGGCGGCCTTCAGGGGGCGGTGTGCCTGGGCATCGCTGATGGACAGCAGATCGGCAACGTTCTGCCGGGACAGGCCGCGGTCGAGAATGTCCCCGGCGAGCAGCTCCAGGCGGTGCCGTGCCTGTCTGCGGAGCCGCTCCAGTTCAGGGTCCATGGGCCATTATTCTTCGGCCGGTACGTCGTCCGGCAGCCCCGCCCGGGGAGTGGCGGCGGTCTTCTGATAGGCGGCGGTGATGTACTCCTTGTATGTGGAGCGCTCCACACGCCACTGACCCCTGCCTCCGATCTGGATCGCGGGGAGTTTCCCGGAGCGGAGCAGTGCACAGGCCTGGACCTGGGGAGATGGCCGGATCTTCGGCTACCCGGGGCAGGGGCATGAAGGAGGGCGGCATGCTGCCATCGTGGCACAGGGTCCTGTCATCGGGGAAAGAGGGGTGAAGGGTGAACGTGGCAGCGGGGTCGGAGGCTTCAGGTCGCCTGGCCATCAGCAGGCTAAAGGCGTCGAACTCTGCCTGCCGTCCCGTCGGCTCTACCGGATGAAGGCCGGGTGGGGCGAATAGGGGTAGGCGCACTATCCGGATCCACACCAATAAAGCAGTATCCAAATAAATGGTTACGCTTTGTCCCGGTGTTTCACCGGGGCGCGGCCACCGCAAACGGGTGGGTTTCCTTCACCCGGTTCCACGGGGGCAGCGCGCGGCCCTGCCCTGGAGCGGCCGGAGGCTCCGGCCCCGTAGGGGGCCGGAGCCTGGCGGTGTTACGGTGCGGCCGGTGTCGGCAGCAGGGCCTGGGTGTCGAAGCGGTACAGGAACGCGGCCATTGCGTCGCGGTTGACCGGGGACCAGAGCCGGTAGGTCTTGGTCCCGTCGGCCTCGGTCCAGCCGGTGGAGATTTCCTTCTCGGCCAGCCAGCTCATCTCGGCGGAGGACACCCGGAAAATCCGTGAATGGGCGAAAGGAAACGGCTACACCGTTTCCGAACGGGGACGCATATCCGCCGACATCGCTGATGCCTATCAAAAGGCCGTTGCCTGACCCAAAATAAGGGCGGTCGTCCCTCACGGCTTTGTCTATCCGCAGAGAAAAGGGCGGAGCCAGGAATGGATGTACATACCCGGCTTCGCCCTTTTAACGAAAACCCTGCTGCTGCGTCATATGCGCTGTTACCGGCCTTTGACCGGTGGCTGGACTGCGTTCGTGTCCCTACTGGGTCGGAGCAGGGGTGGCGACCTTGGTGCTGTAGCGGTAGAAGAAGGCGGCCATCGCGTCGCGGTTGACCGGGGTGACGGGGCGGAAGGTGCGGGTGCCGTCGGCTTCCGGCCAGCCGGTGGAAATGCCCTGTGCGGCCAGCCAGGAGATCTCGTTGTAAAACTGCAGGTCCGTCGGCACGTCGGGGAAGGCCGGTTCGGCCGGCGGGGTGTAGGCCGGCTCCTCGGCCAACCGGTACAGGAACGCGGCCATCGCATCCCGGTTTATCGGCTCATAGGGGCGGAAGGTGCGGGTGCCGTCGGGCTCGGTCCAGCCGGTGGAAATGCCCTGTTCGGCCAGCCAGGCGATCTCCTTGTAGTACAAGTTGTCGGTGAACACATCCGGGAACGGGGAGACGGCCGGGGGCGTGTAGGCCGGAGAGCCGGCCATCCGGTACAGGAAGGCGGCGATCGCGTCGCGGGCGATGCGGGTGTGCGGGCGGTAGGTACCGTCCGGGTAGCCGGTGGCGATGCGTTGTTCGTGCATCCAGTTGATCTCGGTGTAGAACGGGTTGAACACCGGCACGTCCGTGAACGGGGTTAACGCGATAATGGAGATGCCCTCGTCGGTGCCGCTGACATAGGCCAGGGTGGCGGTGGGATTGACGGCGATGGACTTGGGGAAGTCCACCGAGGCGTCGTACGGGATGGTGGCCACCACGGTGTTGGCGGCGGTGTCGATGATATTCACCTCGGCCCCGGTGATCGCGGGAACCAGCACCAGGGTTCCAAGGTTGTTGGCGATGGGCCGCTGCGGAAACAGGCCGACGGGGATTTGGGCGGTGACGGTGTCGGTGCCGGAGTCGATGACCGCCAGGGAGGGGGCGCTGGAGTCGGTGTTGCTCACGTAGACACGGTCGCCCGGGCCGCCGGAGCTGACGGTCAGCGACGAGGGGTCGGTGCCGGCGGGGATCCTGGCGGTGGTTGTCATGGTATCGGCATCGACCACCGAGACCGTGTTGGTGGTGTCGTGGGTCAGGTAGAGCTTTTCGCCGTTGCCCCCCAGGACGGCGATGTCCGAGGGGGCGTCGTCGACGGGCACGCGGGCGGTGACGGTGTTGGTGGCGGTGTCGATGACGGCCACCTGGTCCGTGCCGGTCAGGGCGACGTAAAGCAGTGGTGGCCCGTCGGTGGTGAAGTCGAGGCCGAGGTCGAGGCCTGCAGGGGAGGCGCCGAGCGGGATGGTGGCTGCCACGGTGTTCGTGGCGGTGTCGATGACCGATATGGTCTCGGCGACGGAACTGGCCACATAGGCCCGGGACCCGGAAGTGTCCAGCACGATGTCGAAGGCGCCGTTGCCGACCGGTACGGTCGCGGTGACGGTGTTCGTCAACGTGTCGATGACCTGCACGCTGCTGCCGCTCAGGTCCGCTCCGGTACCCATATGGGTCACATACAGCCGGGTGGAGTTGGGGAAGCCAGCAAAACTGAAGGCCATCTCACCGGGATTGAAATCCGTGGCAATGCCGCCGACCACCGACGGGGTGAATCCCGGCGGAAGCCCCTCGGCCCGGGCCGGGGCGAGTCCGGCGGCCAACGCCAGGGCCAGGGCGAGTGTTCCTGCCGCCCCGGACCGCAGCCCGGTCCGGGCGCCGGTATGTCGACGGGCAGACTGAAGTCCCATGGTTCCCCCAATGAAGATGTGCGCGTGATGGCACCGAGCCTACTCCCGGCCTGTGGACCGGACCAGAGCTGGCCTGGACCGTCACGGGCTCGATCAGTTCCAGCCGTTATTGCGCGCCGAGTTCACCCAGACGCCCCGTCATATGCGCTGTTACCGGCGCCGACAGGGCCCCTGCTCGCTTCAAGGCCTCCGTTTTGCCTACGATAAGGCCCGCTTATGCGACAAATCCCCGGCCGGCCCCGTCTGTCAGCCCGAAACGCGGATGGGCGGTCATCCGGGGCTCACGGTGCCGTAACAGCGCCCGTCCGTCCCTGGTCGGTACAGGCGGGGGGATGGCCGGTGGCCCTTGTTGCCGGTGGGCAGGGCTCCGATCCGGAGGGGGAAGGGATCGGAGCCCTGCGGTTGGATGATCCGGCATCCGTGGCAGGAGACCTGCTGTGTCCTTACTCTGCTGGGCAGGTATGAGATCCGCGTGAGAGGGCGGTGAGAGTTTTCTCAAGAACGGATGACATTGATGCCGGCAGTGGGCCGAAGGGGTTGGGCCTGCCGGTTCCGCGCGCAGGTGCCCGCAGCACGGGCCAGGCTTCCACCACCTTAGGGGTGTGTGCCGGGACGCGTTGGGGGCCGCGCCCCGGGCGGCTGGAGGAACTGGAGCGCGAGTTCGGCGCCCGGGACGCGGAACCGGTTCACGGACTGTTCTCCGGCCCGAAGGCCCGGGTTGTGTTTACGGTCCTGGCCGTGGCGGGCGGGGCGGTGCTGCTGATTACCGGTATCGCCGCCAAGCTCATCCTGGTCGGGGTGGCCGGGTTCGTGCTGATGTACGCCGGCGTGTACCGATACGTGAGCCTGCGCTATCGCGGCCACCGCTTCCCCCGACGCAGTCAGGCGGACAGGCCTGACCGGCAGCCTGTCAGAACGGGGGAGGCGAACCTTGCGACGGTCAGCCCGGACGCTAATGGCCTTCCTGTTCCACGTATTGGACCCCGGCGATCTCGTGGTCCAAGTCGACCGCAGGAATAGCGCGCTGGGATGTCGTGTTGCGAGGGATATGAAGGTTATTGGATTCAACACCCCAGGTGACCCAGACGTTCTCGAAGTCATGGAGATTCCCGATCCTGTTCCAGGTGAGGGCGAAGTCCTGATCCGCGTTCACGCGGCCGCCGTGAACCCCACCGACACGTTAGGGCGTGCCGGTCGGCGTCGTGCTGGGAAAGCTGGGCCGCCGTACGTCCTGGGAATGGATGTGGCCGGAGTGGTCGAGCAGATCGGCCCTGAGACACAGACTGATCTGAAGGTCGGCGATCGTGTCATGGCCATCATCGTTCCGCGCGGCTCGTATGGGGCCTATTCGGAGCGCGTCGCGGTTCCGCCCGATTCCGTGGCGCCGATTCCGTCGAACGCGGGCTTGGCCGAAGCCAGCACCCTGCCGATGAACGGGCTGACCGCTCGGCTGGCCTTGGACACTCTGGATCTCAGCGCTGGTGATGTGGTGGCTGTGACCGGTGCGGCCGGGATCATGGGTGGTTATGCGGTGCAACTGGCGAAGGCCGATGGGCTGGCGGTGGTGGCGGATGCTGCGCCGAAGGATGAGGAGCTCGTGAAGAGTTTGGGAGCTGACCTGGTGCTCCCCCGCGGCGAAGGCTTCGCAGCGCGAGTGCGCGAGCATTATCCCGATGGTGTGGATGCGGTGATCGACGGGGCAGCGCAGGTGGACGAGATCGCGGCGGCGGTCAAGGACAGCGGAACTGTGATCACCCTTCGCGGATATGACGAACCCGGCGAGCGGGGCATTGTGTTCCAGCCGATCCTGGTGGTCGACTACGCCCGTGAGTCGGAGAAGTTGAACACCCTACGCATCCAGGTTGAAGAAGGCCTTTTGAGCCTGCGCGTAGCGGAGGAGCTTCCGATGAAACAGGCTCCTGAAGCTCACCGGCGCCTCGAAGCAGGAGGGGTGCGCGGGCGGATCGTACTGGCGTTCTGACGTTGCTTCGGTGGGCTGCGGTCCCGATGCCGGTGAACCGAAAAGGATTGGAGTTCATCGACAATCGGGGCGGAGCAAGGCCAGATCCGTCAATGGCCGGCGCCCCCCGGTAAAAGGGAAAAGCCGGAGGGGCGCCGGTGTCACTGTGCCAACCGGACGTATCGGGGGTCCTGCTTCTCCGCAAAGAGACACCCCAGTCTCGGCACAGCACCTTGGGAAAACCTCAGAGCACAGGCACTTGGACCCGGCGCGAAGATCCCAGGGGCCGCTGATGGATCCGATGACGGCTTTGGCCCGGGCCTCACCGAGCGGATAGTCCGTCCCGCAGCCGGCCAGCACCGGCATCGCTGCCGCCGCCAGCACGGCCCGCCGGCCGGGATGAACCGTCTTCACCGTTGTCCAGCTCCCTTCGCCGGCGTGGACCGAACCCGTTCCCGCCCGGGCCTGTGCCTTCGGGCCGGTCCCGCAGCCTGTAACCGACCAGATTACCCCCGAACCCCCGGCGGCCGGGCGGGCTGTGGCATAGTTGCCGCAGGCAGATACAGCAGGAATGATGAGGCGGGGCCGTGCGCGAGACGTACCGGGAGGAGCTGGACCGGATCGACACCGGGCTGGTGGAGATGGCCGGAATGGTCCTTGGCGCGATCAGGGCCGCCGGGACGGCCCTGGAACACACCGATCTGGAGCAGGCCCAGGACGTGATCGCCGGGGACCTGGCCATCGATGCGCTGCAGGCCGAGGTCGATGAACGGATCATCCGGGTGCTGGCCCTGCAGGGACCGGTCGCCGGGGACCTGCGGATGCTGGTCAGCGCCCTGCGGATCAGCGCCTCGCTCGAACGCATGGGCGACCTGGCCCGCCACCTCGGGCAGCTGACCCGCCTGCGCTACCCGCTGGCCGTGATCCCCGAACCCCTGGCCGGCACCTTCCGGGAGATGGCTGCCCAGGACACGGCGATCGCCGGCGACGTCCGGGAACTGCTCAGCACCCGGGACCTGGTCCTGGCCGACACGATCCATGCGGCCAACGAGCGGGTCAACCGGCTGCACGCGGGAAACTTCCGGGCCATCGCCGCACCCGAATGGGACCAGCCCGCACCCCGGGCCGTGGATGTCATGCTGGCCAGCCGCTACCTCGAACGCTTCGCTGACCACGGCACCGCCGTGGCCCGGAAAATCACCTACCTGGTCACCGGCCAATGGCAGCCGGACCCCCAGACCCGCAAATAGAAACCCGCAGACAGACACCCTGCGGATCGAAGCGGCCCGCAGCAGCAGCGGCGCCTGACCGGGCCGGTGCCATCCGGTCCGGGTCTATCCGGACCCGGTCTAGTTAGTCCGGGTATCTTCGGTCCGGGTTTTGTCTGCCGGGGTTGTCAGGTCGGTGATCAGCGCGCCGGCGGCGTGTTCGCGCACGGCCTCAATGGCCCTGACAATGGCGGTTTTGTCCTCAAATCCGTCCGAGACCGCCACGACCGCACCTTCGCCGGTGGTCAGCCGGAACCGGAACACCCCGCCGGTATCGGTGAAGATTTCGAATCCTCCGGCCATCACAGAACCTCCCCCTCGGTGTTTTGAGCGTCCTGCGCACATTACCGGCAAAGCCGGCGGTTTCCACCCCCGGGTTACCTCCCGGAACCCCAAACCGGCCCCCGGCACGGCAGGGGACCGGCCCGGGTCGTCTGCCGCACCGGCCGCAGCGGAGGCACGGCCGGGGCGTGGATGTCACAGAAGGGCGGCCGTTTTCGCCCGGGGCCGGGGGCCGGGAGACAATCCGGCCATGGATAGAGGGGATGCGGTCCGGATGGGAGAGGATCCGGCGGGCACCGCGACGGCGTTCTGTGACCTGCTGCTGGACTGGGGCCGCCGCGGGCAGGGGGGGAGCCGGACGGCACGGTCCTGGTGGAGAGCCTGCGCCGGCTGGTCTCTCCGCTGTCGGGGTGGGAATCGGACCGGGGCCTGGAGCTGGCGCGGGAGATCATCGCCGCCATCGGCTCACCGGTCTATGACATTGATGCCGAACATGCACCCGGCCACCCGGATGTGTGCTGGTTCAGGATCCTGGAGCCTGCCGCCGGCGGCCGGGTCCCGGGCAGCGTGGCCCTGGTCTTGACCCTGATCAGATGCGGGGACGGCCGCTGGCGCATCCACGGCATCGGCGACCCGGTACCGGCCGCAGAGATCCCCCGCCCGGAATAACCCACCCACTGGCCGGCTGTTGCGCGATCCAAGCGGTGTGCTGTCTAATGCTTGCTCCACCCCCTTTTCGATAAGGAGAAGAGCAGCCCCCGATGGCCACCGATTACGACGCACCCCGGACCACCGCCGAGGACGAGCCCACCGATTCCCTCGAAGGGCTGCGTGCCCAGCGCGGTGCCGCACAGACAGCGGTCATCGACGTCGACGAGAACGACACCGCCGAAGGCATCGACCTGCCCGGCGCCGACCTGTCCGGCGAAGAGCTGCATGTGCGGGTGATCCCCGTCCAGGCCGATGAGTTCACCTGCGGATCCTGCTTCCTGGTCCACCACCGCTCCCGGAAAGCCTGTGAGAAGGACGGCGTGGCCTACTGCCGCGACTGCGAAGACTGAGAAAGGCAGCCACCCCGACGACAGCGCGGTGACCGGCAGACCAGTGGGCTCCCCTCGTGCGGGCCGCGCTCGTTCGATGACGGGGCCTGGTGTCACCGGCGGAAGAGGGGCACCAGAAGCATCAGGATGCTGACCGCGGCTGAGGCCACGAGCATCGAGACCCAGGGAATGTCCATGTGCAGGTTTTCGCGCTCCGGAACCGGCCGGCATGTCCGTGCACGGTATTGGCCGTATCGCGCCGCTCCACGGCGGGTAGGGAGCAGGCCGGAGGCATCCCAAAGGGTGGAACTGTCCGGGACGGGGGCTGTGGCGGTTTCAGGCGAACCAGTTCCAGTTGGGGGGTGTCCAGGTATCCGGTACCCGGTGGGTGCGGGTACTCCGGCAGCGGCTGCAGGTGTAGGCGGCCTGGGCCGGTTCCTGCCGGCCCTCCGGCAGGGTGCGGGCCGGGACATACTCGTCGAAGCGGAGGGACTCATCGGTTCCGCATCCGGGACAGGAAGGCACTTCAGCACCGGCCAGGGGGAACCTGCCTGTGCTGGAGCCCGGGCCGGTGCCGGGGCCGCTGCGGGGTTTGGGGACTGGCATTGGGCGATCACCACATTGTCATCAGTGCCGGTGTACCGCACGGTTCGCCGGCAGGGGGCTGATATCGGCGGGAGCATCCGGGATGGCCGGCCCGGGCTCTTACCCGCCCGGATGCGGTTCTTCCTCACCGCTTCCGGCGGTATCTCAGGGTAGCCCGGCCGCCGGTCCGGGGACAGGCCCGGCTGACGGAAAATGCGATAACCGCTGAGCGCCTGCGTGTCCGGGGCTGCCGTCTTTGCCGCTTCCCGGAACCCCGGAAACGGCCTACCGCTTCCGGGCGGCGGGCGTTAATATGGTCGTAGTTGAGCGTAGTCGGCTCAACTTTGGGATGAACGAAGTTTGGAATGAAGGAGTTGGTGAGCGTGGTGACCAGGTTTGATCCATTCCAGGAACTGGAACGTGCCTCCCAGGCCCTGTTAGGCCGCGGACAGGGGCCGCGGGTGATGCCGATGGACCTGTACCGGGAAGGGGACCACTACATCCTGAATGCGGATCTGCCCGGCATTGATCCGGGGTCGGTCGATCTCGAGGCGGACGGGCAGCTGCTGACCGTCCGGGCCCAGCGGACCCTGCCCGAGCACGAGGGTACGCAGTGGCTGCTGCGGGAGCGCGAGAGCGGCTCCTTCCTGCGCCAGCTGACCCTGGGCCA
>NZ_JBNHIC010000080.1:0-11446 GCF_059092905.1 Arthrobacter sp. B0427-1-12
CTGCATAAGACCAGTCTTAACCACTGAGCGGACGAGTCCAGCAGGCGCGCCTTAAACTCCCCAAGTTACAGAAGCAATTTGTTCAGCGGCCTCCTAGTCGAGGGGGCCCCGGAGGCTCTGCCGTGTTAAATAGTCGTGGGACGTTTTCACATTCCGGCGTTGTGGATGACGTTTCACGGTTTGAACCGCCCAGATTTGATGCCGCTGCTGTTTGAGTCCGGAAGGATGGGCAGCATGCCGACGATCGATGGGCCCGCTGAAGGTTTAGCTGACTTCTTGACTGCTCTGCGGAGCGGAGAGGATAGTCATAATGCCGAAGATCTGGTCGAAGTAGTTCAAGGCCAGCGCCCTGGAACTGTTCTAGCAGGAATGCCCCAGAAGCAGGTCTGCTTGGGATGTCGAAGTCCGCGCTGCAGGTGTGGGGAACGAGGCCAGCCTGCATCAGAACGGATTCGAATCCACGGAACGCATTGAAGGGTAAAACCGAGCAAGATGCGCCGGCGGATCCGGGAGCTCGATGAATCGCTCTCGGTTTTCTGGAGACTCCTGACCTTGGAAACGAGGATGGGGTCATGCCGACGGCCATCTCTCAGGATCAGCCGACCATGCGTCAGTGCAGCGCAGAGGAGAAAGCCGCCGCAGTGCGGGTGATGCGCACCCTGTGCGCTGAAGTGGGTACCACTCAGGGCACTGTGAAGCCGGTAGCCGGACAGTTGGGGTATGGCACTGAGTCGAACCGGACCTCGGTCAAGCAGGCTGATATCTAGGACGGGAACGCTCCGGGCGTCACGACCGATGATTCGGAGCGGATCTTGGCGTTGGAGCAGGGGAACCGAGAGCTGCGCCGCGCCAACGAGATCCTCAAGTGGGCTGGGTCGCTCTTCTCTGTCGGTGCTCGATGAGCCAACACAAGAGGTAGTCGCGTTCATCGTCGCCCACCGGCGCGTGTTCTTCGAGGGGCGCACGCTCCTCTTCGGTCGTGCCCATTTGCACTGTCCTGCGTCAGGCAGGAGTGTTGTCGGTGGTCCCAAGTACGTATTAGGTTGCGAAGTCCTGTCCGCACGAGCGCAGCGGGATGGGTGATAACCCCGGTCGTGCCGCCGTTGTGGAAGGATAGCTACCGGGTCTACGGGGCACGCAAGACCTGGGAGGCCGTCCAACGCGCCCGGCCACCAACGGGCGCGACCGGGTCGCCCGACTCCTGCGGGCAGAGTGGATCGAAGGAGTGCGGCGTGCCAAGAGGGTACGTACCACCCGGCCGGATGCCGGAGGTGGCCGGCCATCCTGACCTGGTGGGCCGGAAGCTCACCGCTGAGGCGCCGAACTAGAGACGGTTGCCCGGTCCCGCTCGCGGTGACCTACGAAGCAGGCTTGACCGGCTTCCGGCTTGCCCACACGCTTGCCGGTGCGGGCATCGACTGCCAGGTCGCTGCGCCCTCACGGCTGCTGCGCGCGCTCGGGGACCGGGTCAAAATCGATAAGCGCGATGCTTTGGTCCTGGCCCGCACGCTCCGGCTCGGGGAGATCGTGCCGGTACGCGTGCCGACCGCCGCTCAGGAAGCCCTGCGGGACCTTTCCCGCGCCCACGCAGTCGCCGTCAAGGACCTCACCCACGCCCGCCAGCGCATCAACACGATGCTGCTGCGCCAGGGAACGGTCTATCCGAAGGACTCCCGCTGGACTCGTGGACACGGTATCTGGCTGGGCTGTCAGTGTTTCGACCAACCAACCGCGCAAGCTGTTTTCGATTCCCTCCTCGAAGCCGAATCGATGGCCGTTCAGCGCCGCAAACGCCTGGATAAACTCGTGGCTACTGCAGCCGCGGACTGTGAATTCACCCTGGTGATCAACGCCCTGACCTGCCTGCGCGGCATCGATAGCGCCACCGGCTTCGGCCTCACTGCCGAGATCGATGACTGGACACGCTTCACCGGAGCAACGATCGCCTCCTACCTCGGCCTGGTCCCATCGGAGAACTCCTCCGACCAGAGCAGGAGGCAAGGCGTGATCACCAAGGCCGGCAACACGCATGCCCGCTGGCTCCTCGTCGAAGCCGCAAGAACCCACCGCCGGCCCTACATCCGCCCGGGCGAACGGCCCCTCAAACAGTGGGAACAGGTCGATCCGGCACGCCTGCGGGCACAGGAAGGCAACCACCGGCTGCACCGCCGCTGGGAACAGTTCGACGCCCGGAAAAAGACCCCAAACAAGACCAACACGGCCATCGCCCACGAACTCGCCGGCTGGTGCTGGTCACTGGCCGCACCGGTCCAAGAAAGCGCCACGTGAACACCGCCTGACCAAGAACGTGCCCACGATCTGGGCACCCGCCGGACGGCACGGGCAGCACGTGGAGCTAACCCGAGTTGCAGCTATGGACAGGAGGCCTCACAAGCACGGGGCCTACGATTCGCGATCCTAGACACCGGTAGTCTCCAGCCGAACACATCGTCATGCGGCAACCCATCCGCGAGTATCAGCCTGACCATGCCAGTGGACAACAGTCCACCCATCCGCCCGGCCCAACCCATCGGCACAAGGAGCGACTCTCTAACTCAACGAGCCCGGAGAGCCGCCTACCTATGCCTCTTGACAATGGAAACTACGTATCAGCTGTAGGTCACCGACCTGACGTACGTGCCGACCTGGGCCGGTTTCCCACGTCTGCCTCATTATCGACGCCTACTCGTGGGGTCGCGGGTCGCTTCCCACACAAGGACCTCGATGGTGTGGGATGCGATCGAGATGGCCGCTGGCCCTGTGGCACGCGGCTGGCAGCGTTGCTGTCATAGTGAGGCAGGGCCGCAATTCACGTCAATTCGATACGGGGAGCGGCTGGCCGAGATCGGGGCGGTGCCCTCGATCGGTACGGTGGGCAACAGCGTTGACAACGCCCTCGCGGAGACCGTGGACGGCTACTGCTACAAGGCCGAGTTGATCCGTGGACCTGCCGCGTGAGGGCTGGCCGCGGAAGACCGTCGAGCGCCACCCTCTGCTGGGTTTACTTGCACAACCACTGCTGCACGGCTACCTGGATGACGTGCAGTGTTCGAGGAGACGTTCTACGCTACGCACCGGAACGATCAGATCCTGGTTGGAGTCTCATAGAGCGAGTCTCTCGCAGACCTTGGGCGGTTCACTCTGCTCTCCAATATGAGTTGTGAATGAGAATAGGGTTAAGATTGAGATGCCCTTTTAGGCGGGTAAGACACGATGTTTTTCGGCTCCGTATCACCCGCCCAAAAGGGCATCTCGTTAATGAAACTGTCTCGCACCCTGGGTGTGTATTACCCCCCTTTTAAGTCGAAGCGCGTTTGTTGGCTGGGCCTGCTCCCGATGACGAAATCAGCCCGCAAGCGTAGAACGCCGCCCTCCAAGTATTAGCGATCCAGGCCTCGAGACGCCGGAATCAAGGGGCAATGAGTCAGGTGCTTTTCCCTCCTTCTCAGTTAGCCTCAGCAAGTTGATGCGACGTGAACACCAATCCCGGGAAGCCCTCGGCGATTTCTTTGTCAATACGCCGCCGATACTCGGGGATGCCCTCGGAGTACTGAGTGAAGACCTTCACCTTGCCGGGGATGTTGCCGCCGGTGTACCAGTTGCTGTCTGAATTCAGGTTCAGGCCCTCTACGGCTTCGAGCACATGCTTGGTGAAATCGGCGGCTGCCTCCTCCGTGACCATGATCGTCGTGTTGCCGGTGGCCTGCGCGCGGGAGATGGCGGCACAGATCATATCCACCTGAAGCTGAGTCGCGCGGAACACGTTGCCGGCCCCGACGTGCGGTCCACCAGCGATGAGCAGGTTCGGGAAGCCGGGCGTGCCGACCCCGAGCAAGGTCTTGGGTCCTTCGCGCCACGCCTCCCTGAGGTCGAGGCCGTCCACGCCCCGGATGTTCAGGTTCAACACGGCACCCGTGACAGCGTCGAACCCGGTGGCGAGCACGACAGCGTCGAAGTCGAAGGCGCGATCCGTCGTCTCGATCCCGTCGGGAGTGAAGGTAACGATCGGCGTCTCGTTGACGTCGATCAATTCGACATTGTCCCGGTTGTAGGTCTCGTAGTAGTTAGTTTCCCCTGGCGGGCGCTTGTTGCCGAACAGGTGCTTAGGAATCAGCTTCTCGGCGACGGCCGGGTCCTTGACCCTCTCACGGATCCTCTCCGCGAAAAACTCACACCAGGCCGCGTTCGCTGCCTCATCGCGGGCCATGTCGACAAAGTGGTCTGAGACCGTGCGCAAACCCCCGGCCCGGTAGTAGAGCTCCTCAAACTTCGCCAACCGCTCTTCGTCCGAGACCTCAAATGTCTTACGAGGATCGGGGTCATGGGGGAAGCTCATCCAGACCCCCTTCATCTTCTCCCAGATCTTGTCGTAGGAGGCCTTGATCGACGCCATTTCCTCGGCTGAGATAGGCCGGTTGTTGAGCGGATGGGCCCAATTCGCCGTGCGCTGGAAGACGGTCAGGGATTCCGCATCTTCCGCGATTTTCGGGATCACCTGGACACCGGTGGCACCGGTGCCAATGACGGCGACCCTCTTTCCCTTGAAGTCGACTGGGTCTTTTGGCCAGCGCGAGGTCAGAAGCAGCTCCCCGGCGAACGAGTCGAGGTTCGGGAAATCGGGCGTATAAGTCGCCGAGAGCAGGCCGGCGCACGGGACAAAGTACTGGCTACGCAGCAAGTCACCATTGGACAGACTGATCTCCCACTCACCGGCGGACTCGTCGTAGACAGCCCCCGTGACCGTTGTGTTGAACTGAATGTGCTTGCGCAGATCCCACCGATCCACAGCGTGATTGATGTACCGCTCGATCTCAGGCTGACCGGCGTACTCCTCCGACCAGTCCCACTCCTGCAGCAGCTCCTTGTCGTGGAAATACCCGTAGGAGTAGCTCTCCGAGTCGAATCGCGCCCCCGGATACCGGTTCCAGTACCAAGTGCCCCCGACTCCAGACCCGGCCTCCACGAGCCTGACGTTAAGGCCCATCTCAACAAACTGGTGGAGGGCGTAGATCCCCGTAATTCCGGCGCCCACCACGACAGCGTCAAACCGGGGAGAGGATGAAACTTTACTTGACTCTTCCGTTGAACGGGACATGCAAATGCTCCTGGATTGTTTGGACGGTGAATAGCTCGGCCCGGATCCACCTCGGGAGATATCAGCCACAGCACCTTCAACTATTCGTGCGCGTGACACATATCTCACCTTGCGCCGGTTGATATTCAGCTCCGGGACAGCTAGTGCGGCTGGTGCTCTCCAGCATGCAATATAGCGAACGCTATGTCAACGGTTAGGCGCCGACAATGCCTGCAAGGGTCGGCGTCCATCGGCCTCCCTGTGGGGCGCGGAGCGGTTGACAGTGGACGTAAGTTGTCGAATGCCGCTGGAACCGGCACGCGGACGAGGGGGCGGAGCTGGCCCTCTTGGCTAAGTTGAACAAGGTGGGCAGTCCCAAGTGGCTTCGGTGAGCCGTTGGTGCTGGGGCGCTCAGGTAAGGCAGGGGCAACGACGTATTTCTCCAGGCCCGCAGCACCTTCGACGGCGATAAGTCCGGAAACATGTGGCGGCCTGCTATTGATATAGCGCTCACTAACCCGCTACCGTGTGATCCATGTCATGGGTCGAGCGAGCGGTTCGCCCCAACCAATTCCAGGAGTTTGAAATGCCTCATCCGAGTGCAGTTTCACCCCCACGGCGAAGCGACGTCGCCGTGGGGGTATTCACCCAGTCCGCGCCTGTTGCCCACGGGCGCAACCGGCGCTTGGGGAAAGCGGACACGAGGCGGGCACGCCTGAAGCTCTCTTCGTTTATCGCGCTGTCGTTATTGCCGTCGGTTCACAATATGAGGAGGCCACGTGTCTGCGCCTGTTGATAGTGGTGCGTTGCCTGCGTGCGCGTTGCAGTTGCGTTCGGTCAGCAAGACCTTCGGTGCACAGCGTGCGTTGGCGGAAGTCGACCTGGATGTTCGCGCGGGCGAGATTCATGCGCTGGTAGGGCAAAACGGCTCGGGCAAGTCAACGCTAGTGAAGGTGCTGGGCGGTTTTCATTCGCCGGACGCCGGTGAGGCCTTGGTGGAGGGGCGACCTTTCCCGTTGGGGGTGGTGAAGGCTGCGGACTTGGCGGGGCTGCGTTTCGTCCACCAGGATCTGGGGCTCGTAGAGAACTTGTCGGTGTCAGACAACTTCCATCTTGCGTCGGGGCGCCGGTGGGTACGGCCGTTGTCGAAGCGGGATGAAGTCAAGCGTGCCGGTGAGGCTCTGAGTGACTTTGGATATCACATTGACCCGACCTTGAGCGTGCAGGACCTCACTGCGGCAGAGCGGACAGCAGTCGCAATAGTTCGCGCCGTCTCCGCTGGGAGGGATGATCCCAAGCTACTGATCCTTGACGAACCAACAGCCTCACTGCCCCAGGCCGATGCCGAGATCATGTATCGGGCACTGCGGGGACTGGCGGCCAAGGGCCGCTCGGTCCTGTTCATCTCCCATCATCTGGATGAGGTGTTGGGGTTGGCCGACCGAGTGACGATCCTACGTGACGGTCGTAATGTTGCGACCCACGAGACCGGGGGCATGAACAACTCCGATTTAGCGAGCCTTATGCTCGGCCGTGCTTTGGCCAGGGAACAGGCGTCAGCGCGTGAGGCAGTTTCATCGCGAAGGCGGGACGGTTCCGCCGTCCTTGTGGTCGATGGTTTGCGTACCCCGTTGACCCAGGGGGTCGACTTCGAGGTCCAAGCCGGTGAGATTGTTGGGTTCGTCGGGTTGACGGGTTCGGGGCGTGAGGAACTGGCACCTGCGTTGGCGGGTCAGATTGATCGGCGTGGTTCGATGCGCGTGGACTCCATCACGGTCAAGCCGGGTCATCCGCGCTCGGCACTCGCGGCGGGCGTGCAGTACCTGCCGGCCGAACGTCGTCGTGATGCCCTCTTTGCGGGAGCCAGCATCCGGGAAAACACGGTGATATCAAACTTGGACTCCGTCAGTCGCTTCGCGCGTGTCGTGCGGAGATTGGAGCGGATCGAGACTCGCAAGTGGATCGACGTCCTCGACGTCCGACCCGGGCAGGTCGAGAAGTCTGCAATTGAGCTCTCTGGCGGAAACCAGCAGAAGGTGGTGCTCGGTCGACTCCTCCGGATGAATCCGCGACTGCTGGTACTCGATGAACCTACCCAAGGTGTCGACATTGGGGCGAAGCAGGCGATCCATCACCTGATCAAGCAGGTGGCGGCCGGAGGAGCCGCAGTCGTCGTGTGCTCCTCGGATGAAAATGAGGTTGCGGCCCTGGCGGACAGGGTATTGGTGATGAAAAAGGGAAGCGTCGCCACGGTGCTAGAAGGCGCGGACATCACCCCGGAGCGAATCGAAGAAGAACAGCTGGCGGTCGCACAGGCCTCGTCAACAGAAAGTATAGGAGCGGACCGACTATGAGTAACACCACCGCGCTACGACGGACTGCGCGATTGTTTAGCGTCCGCAGGATCAGCGTCTTGTACCTCTTGGCAGCAATTGTCCTTATCTTCGGACTAGTTATCCCGGACTTGTTCCTCTCCTCGGTGACCATGCAGGTCGTGGCCTCGAGTCAGGCGGTCGTAGTCTTGATTGCCCTGGCGGCGATGCTACCGCTGATCGCCGGCGAGTTTGATATCACGATCGGCACGAATATGGCCCTCTCGCTAGTAATCGTCTGCACCCAGACCGTGCTGTACCCCGACCGCAGCCTATTCCTCATTTGCGTGATGGCGGTCATGGCCAGTGGCGTGGTCGGGTTGGTGAATGGACTACTGGTGGTCAAGCTCCGGTTGCAGTCATTTATCGTCACTCTGGCCGTTAGCCAGGTCGTGGCCGCTCTTGCACTCAATATCTCTGACAACCAGCAGGTGCGCGGCGTCTTCCCTCAGGGGTTCTCTGACTTTGGTCAAGCCCGTCTTCTCGGGATTCCGGTGCCGCTGTTGGCTGCGGTGCTTGTCTGCTTGGTCCTGTGGTACGTCCTGGAGTGGACCAAGCTCGGGCGTCAACTCTTCGCCACGGGGATGAATCGGGAGGCAGCACGGTTGTCCGGGGTGCGTACTGACGGTCTCGTCATAGGTTCATTCGTCGCATCCGGATTGATCAGCGGTAGCGCCGGAGTCTTGTATGCCGCGCAAGTTGGCACGTTCTCCAACTCGATCGGCATGCCGATGCTCTTTCCTGCCTTCGCTGCAGTCTTCCTGGGCGCAACGCAGTTCAATCGCCGACCTAACGTGTGGGGCACCTTCCTTGCCATCATGACACTGGCCTTGGGCGTGCAAGGCTTGCAACTCTCCCTGGACGCTGGCGGGTTCTGGATCACCCCAATGTTCAACGGGTTGGCTCTGATCTTCGCTGTCGTCTTCAGTGCCCGCCAGAACACTCGGCCCAAGACGGCTTCAAATGATGAGCCTTTGACCGCGCCGTCTGGCGGTGAGGCCGACAACAGGCCAGCGGCCAACGAGGCTGCGGTTGATTCGGGTCGGTCATAGTCGTTTTCGCCACCAGGAACCAAAGATTAATCCTTGGTTAGGCGCGCCCAGTCCCATTCTGCTCTCCTGCGAGCGTGGTGCCAGAGCTGCACCCAACTAACAGTAAGGAACGACCGTGCTATCTACGACACTAGACAGTGCAATGAAGAAGGCAATCGCCGTCGCTGGCTTCGCGACACTGTTGCTCACAGTTTCAGCATGTGGAAGCGGTTCGCCCAACGAAGCTGCTGGAGCAGCTACGGAAGGGGCCGGCTCGGGCACGGAGGCTGCAGCCGCAGCATCGGAGAGGTTGGATCCTCTGCTCGAGCCGATCACCGACATCGGCATCCCGGCGCCCCTATCGGGTACCCCGGAGGAGGGGAAGGTCGGCTACTTGATTCGGCTCAACAACTCGACTGCTACGCCCATGGATCAACCCTTCAAGGAAGCGACGGCTGCCCTGGGTTGGGAGGGCCGGGTTTTGGCCACCGACGCAGCGGACCCCCAGGGCACCAGCAACGCTATCGAGCAAGCAATTGCCGGTGGTGCCGACTACATCATGATCAACTCGACCAGTGTCGATGCGATCGAGTCGGGGCTCGAGGCGGCGAAAGCTGCAGACGTTCCGATCTTCCTGAATTCCTCAGTGGGTGATGTCGAAGGCGAGGCGAACGGTATTTACGGCAATGTCGCTAACGTGGATAACATCGCTGCCTCCGGGCTGTCTTTGATGGACTGGGTGATCGCCGACAGCGATGGTGCGGGAAGTGTGCTGTTCGTGACCTACCCCGACGTTCCCGTCCTAGCAGCGTCGGGCACCCAGGTTCAGGAAGGATTAAAAGAGAACTGCCCACAGTGTTCGCTGAGCGTCCTGGAGCTCTCAACCCCGCAGGTGGTGAATGGGGATAGCACGTCAACAATCGTCGCGGAGATCCGGAAAAATCCGGAGATCAAATATGTGACGATGGACATCAGTCTCGCGGGAGTCGGCCTGCGTACGGCGCTGGACGCCGCCGGTCTGAACGACGTCAAGATCGGCGTCGGTTACCCGACGACTGACCAGTTCGAGGGTATTCGCGACGGAAGCTACGACATCGGAGCTGCCTACGCTATACCTGACGCCATTTACGCTGTGGTCGATCAGATGGCCCGCCACGAACTCGGCATGGACGTCGACCAGGAGAACCATGCGGTGCGGCCCTACCAGATGTTTACGACAAACAATCTGGGTCCCGACGTGAACGACTGGGAAGGTCCCGAGGGCTTCCGCGATCAATACCTCGAGCTGTGGGGTAAGGGCTAAGCGTACTGTCCGACAAGCTATGAACGGCTGAGGTAGGGAAAGACCTCCGTGTTCAGGATGTGGGCTACCACACTCACGATCCTGACCACGGAGGTCTTCTACCTTACTTCTATGTCAAGCTGCCTGGCCATGTTTATCGTGGAGGACGGCTAGGACGTGAGCTGGGCCGCTGATTAGTCAGACTTCGGGTCAGTGCGTCCACGGACACCACGAGTATCAGCGTCGGTGTCCTATGCATCCCTCTGATGGGTTTTTGCCTGTAGCGGTAGGAGACCCCAGGCAACGCCCAGGAGGGATGTTGGCGTCTGGACCAACACGACCTGCCCGATGACCCCCAACAGGCAGGTGTCCGTCAGCAGGGAAGTACGTGTCCGCCTGCAGGGTCCGCTTTCGGCGACGTAGTCTCCCCAAGCATCGACTTCGAGACTGCTATCGCCCGCACAGATAGCATCTCGGCCCGAAACTGGGGTACGAACTCGGCACTGGTCTTCCGTGGCACTGAGGTTTCCTCTTCCGCCGTGTGCCCCGTACACCCGGGAAGGCAACCATCCACTGGCTCCGAACCGGTGGCTCCTCACGCCGCCGACGCGAGGAACGGCGGATGTCCCTCTACCGCATTACCGATGGATCTCAGCAACGAGAAGATTCAATCAGCGGCAGGGTGGGGATCGGATGGGTGCTCGTGCGGCTCCTTGGCCACACTGCGCACCATGTCGAGCGCGAGCGTGACATATCGCTGGGCGAGGTCCTCTGGTGTCAGGGTTCCGTCCGGTCGGTACCAGTTGGGGACGCTGAGGCACATGCTGAGAATCGCTCGGCTCGACTCGCGGGGGAGGAGTGTGGCGAAGGAGCCGTCGGAGCACCCGCGGTCGATGCATTCGGTTACGAGGTGCTCAATGTAGTCGCGTCGCTTTGCGTAGTGTGAGTGATTCTCGGGTGTTAAGCTACGCATCTCGCGGTCGAGGAACGCGAGGTCGCGGTGCTGAGTGATGTACAGGATAACTGCCTCAACTAGCGCGGCAAGGCGGGGCCGTGGTTCGTCAAGGGCCTCAGCGACGGCCTTGTTGACCATCGCTTCGAGGACATTCATTGCGTGGGTCAACAATGAGGTGAGAATCGCCTGTTTGTTCTCGTAGTGATAGTAGAGCGCCGGTACGCTCACATTCAGCCGTTTCGCGATTGTGCGCACAGACGTCGCGTCATATCCGTGCGTAGTGAACTCGTCCAGCGCAACTTCCAAGATCTCAGGGAGCGCCTGCCCGGGTACTGTTCGCAGGCTCATAGTTTTTCCTCCGCCTTGAGTGAGTGTGATCGTTTCCTATGGCGGCAATAGTCGCGTTCCTGCCCCGCCTCGCAGCCCAGCTTATATTAGTGAGCGCTCAGTAGTCTCGAAGATGAGACGCGATACAGCCGGCAATTCGACGCTTTAGCATTGGTCGAGCTGCTCAGGGACGTCTCTTCGATCGGCGTTAGTCACCGCAAGCCTGCGTTTAGCGGGGCGACTACGTGCTGCGCGCAAGTTTTCGGTTGTGAGGATGCGCATTGGAGACAGTTATCCTCACCCCCTCGCTAGGCATGTTCTCGAGCGCACGGGCATGCGGATCAGTGACTTCGATACGTATGAGATCAATGAAGCATTTGCGTCGGTTCCCCTGGCGTGGGCCGC
>NZ_JBNHIC010000081.1:0-10810 GCF_059092905.1 Arthrobacter sp. B0427-1-12
GGTCCGCGGCGGTGCCGCAGCCGGCGAGCAGCGCTGCGGACAGCAGCGCCGGAAGGGCTGTTTTCTGCATGTGCTCCTCCTGCCCGTCCGCCGCCACCTGCCGTCCGGGACAAGGAAGGCCGGGGGCGGTTCTGCGGTTGCGGGGCCGGTCCCGACCGGCCCGTCACTGTCCAGCATCCGCCTTTCAGGCCTGGTTGCGGCCCGGACTGCACCCCAGTGATCGGATGCTGGGGTGGGAACCGGCGGCCTGCGCACTCCTGACACTGCGGGAGGAGCCGCCCGGCAACCGGATCGGTCGGACGGGTGCAGTCCCCTGCCGTCCGGTACCGTCCGGTCCCCGCGGGCCAGGGCGGGTCAGGGCGGTCAGGGCGGGTGCCGGATGGATTAGGATGAGGGGCGTCGAAGGGGAGTAGTTCCCACCGCCCGCCAAGCGCGGGCGCAGCGGCGCATCGACATACTGGTTTCCCGGACGGGAGGCCGGTGCGCCACCCGCCACAAATGGCGGGCGAGCGAGACCTTCGATCAGATTCTGCTCTGATCGAAGCCGCGCCCGCCGCCGCATTCCGGTCAGTGCGCAGCCGTGAGGACAGTCATGACCGATGTGCCTGACCGGAATCAGCCGGCCACCTGGCCAATGAACGGGCAGAAGCCGCAGTGTACCGGGATCTGGCCGGCCGGCGTTCCGGCGAGGAACGGGCGATTCTGCTGGCCCTGGCCGAGGCCGAAAGCCGGCACGAACAGCACTGGGAGAACCTGCACGGCGACAACATCGGCCGCCCGCGGCGCGGTGATCTCAGGACCCGGCTGCTGGACCTGCTGGCCCGCCGGTTCGGTTCGGTCTTCGTCCTGGCCCTGGCCCAGCGGGCCGAATCCCGCTCCCCGTACGAGCGGGACGCCGATGCGACCGCGGCCATGGCCGCGGACGAAAAGATCCACGAGGAGGTGGTCCGGGCCCTGGCCGCCCGCGGACGCAACCGGCTCTCGGGAACCTTCCGTGCGGCGGTTTTCGGCGCCAACGACGGGCTGGTCAGCAACCTGTCGCTGGTCCTGGGCGTCGGAGCCAGCGGGGTGCCCAACCGGGTCGTGCTGCTGACCGGAATCGCCGGTCTGCTCGCCGGTGCCCTCTCGATGGGAGCCGGCGAATTCGTCTCCGTCCGCTCCCAGCGCGAACTGCTGGAAGCCTCCATCCCGGACCCCGAAGCCCGCCGGGCTCTGCAGCGCCTGGACCAGGAAGCCAATGAACTGGCCCTGATCTACCGGGCCCGCGGCATGAGTGCCCGGCAGGCTGTTGACCGGGCGGCCGAGCTCTGGCCGATCCGGGCTCCGTCGGGGCGGAAGAGCCCCGGACCGCGGACCGTGATGAGCACGAGGCCATCGGCACCGGCATGGGCGCGGCGCTGTCCAGTTTCGGCTTTTTCGCCTCCGGCGCCATTATCCCGGTGCTTCCCTACCTGGTCGGCCTGCAGGGGCTGGCCGCTGTCATCGTCGCGGGGGTCATCGTCGGACTGGCCCGGCTGATCACCGGGGCCATCACGGGCCTGCTCTCGGGCGCCCCGCCGCTCAAACGGGCCCTGCGCCAGCTGGCCATCGGCTACGGCGCCGCGGCGGTGACCTACGCGCTCGGCCTGCTCTTCGGCACCGGCGCCCTCTGACGCCCCGGGTGCCGGCGGGCCCAAGGTAAATGCAACAGCCCGTCCCTGCACTGGCCGTAGTGGATCGGTTTTAATGACCCCAATTATTAGAACCGCGGCTCCCGCCCCGCATCCCGGGACGGGAGCCGTGCTCCGGGGTGTTACTGCACCCCGTCAGCACAGCGGGGTCAGCACAGCGGGGCCAGAACCCCGGAACCGGGCAGCAGGCATTCCTGCGGATCCGCCGCGGACTTCACGGCCGTCGCCTCCCGCCGGCAGGACAGCCCGGCCATGGCCGGCCCTGGACTGCGTGGACATCCTCATGCGAATAAGCCCCACCGGGCTTCAGACCCGCACACATCCTGCAACCGGCGCCTGATGTACCGGCGGACCTGCGGTTTCCGCAGCTGCCATGACCAGGAATACAACAGCTATCGGTGCTTATCCCCGCAGCACATATAACGGCCGGGTCTGCCGCACATGCGCGGCAGACCCGGCCATAACCTTCAGGCGCAGGGGATTCTAACCCTCGACGTCGGGAAGGACGTCATCGGCACCGGGCACATGCACCGGCTCGGGCACGATGTCATCGTCCGCCTCCGGAGCATCAGCGACGGGAGCTTCAGCCACCGGAGCCGTCTCCGGAATGGCAGCCTCCGGGGTCTGGACCTCGGGGACCTCCACGACCTCAACCGGCACAGCGGTCTCAGCCGGCTCAGCCTCGGCCGGCTCGGTCTCTGCAGGCTCTGCAGCGGCCGGTTCGGCAACCGGTGCCGGAGCGGCAGCGACGGGTTCGGCAGCGGGTGCAGGAAGCGGGGTGCCGTTCTCCTGGGCCTCCTCAGCGGCCTCAACGGTGTCCTTGGCCACCTGGTCGGCCGCCTCCATGGCCTCTTCGAGCCGGTCAGCCTCAGCCTGGGCCGCTGCCAGCTCCGCATCGGAAACTGCACCTTCCTCCAGCTCACTCAGGGCTTCCTCGGCGGCGTCGAATTCATCCTCGGCAACGTGGGCGATGGCTTCGGCCTGTTCCTCAACACCCTCCAGCGCGTCCTCGTCCTCGGCTTCGTCCTCGACTTCAGCTTCTTCGGCTTCAACACCGACAGCCTGGGCGGTAAAGCCCTCCTCAGCCGGGGCCTCCTCGACCGGAGCTTCCTCAGCCGGGGCCTCCTCGACCGGAGCTTCCTCAGCCGGGGCCTCCTCGACCGGAGCTTCCTCAGCCGGGGCCTCCTCGACCGGGGCCTCCTCGACCGGAGCTTCCTCAGCCGGGGCCTCCTCGACCGGGGCCTCCTCGACCGGAGCTTCCTCAGCCGGGGCCTCCTCGACCGGGGCCTCCTCGACCGGAGCTTCCTCGACCGGGGCTTCCTCGACCGGGGCCTCTTCAGCCGGAGCCTCTACTTCAGGAGCCTCTTCCGCATCCTTGGCAGCGTCTTCGGCAGCTTCAGCCGTATCTTCCTCAGCTTCCGCTTCCTCCTCAGCGGCCTCTGCCTCGGCTTCGGCTTCGGCTTCGGCTTCGTCAGCCGGAGCCTCCTCGACAGGAGCCTCCTCTGCGGCAGGAGCCTCTTCTGCGGCGGGGGTGTCTGCGGCTACGGTTTCGGCCGCGACGGTGGCGGGATCTTCAACATCGTCGGCAGCCTGGGAGCCGGTGATGCCGCCGGCGAGGAAAATGCCGGCAACTGCGGCCGTTCCGATGATCTGCCTGGTCTTGTTCTGCATGGTTTTCTCCAAACACTGGATTTCGAGGTGCCGCACCGGCACCGGGGTCAGGGTTGCGGACCGTTGTGCCTGCGCCGTTCACATTGGGGTGTGCGCGGCTATTTGAGCGTTAATTCCGGTGTGCAATTCCTGAACGTATTTTTCCCACTTTCGGGTTGGAAAAAGGTTTACAGTTTCTGAGAATTCCTTAATGCATCCGTGATGCATATTGATGCCTCCGGGATATACGGCACAACACAGACCTGCGATGCGCGGAAACACGAGCGTCCGCTCCCTGCTTTGGTCCGTCCATACGAGCTGGCAGCGGGTCGGCCGGCCGGAATTATTGGGCTGGCGGATTATTTCCGCAGTAATTTCTTTTATTATCCGGGTAGGAGATGAGAGCAGTATGAGATCTTTCTGAAGGTTTTCTCATCCGCCGGGCAGCGGCATTTCCACCTTTTCCCAGCCGGTGCGTTTCACACTCGATTCCGGACATCCGGGGCGGAGATGAGAGTTCCTTCACGGCTTTTTCATGCGCTTCTCATCGGCCCCGCGCACAGTAAGGGCATGACGACACATGCGGGAGGAGCCCGGCGGTGAGACTGGTGTGGGGTTTGGCCGCGGGCCTGCTGCTGGCCTGCTGCGCGGCGGCCCTGGTGATCTGGAGCCAGGCGGCCGCCGGGCCGCCGGCCGCCGGTCTGCCCGGAGTCAGCATCGGCGTCACCGTCAGTCCGGCGGCCCATGACATCCCGACGGTGCGGCTCACCGGTCCGGCCCCCGCGACACCGCCCGCCGGCGCCGAACCGCCCGCCCCCGCCCAACCCGCCCCCACCGAAGAGCCCGCTCCCGAGGCGGTGCCGGAGGCTCCGGAGACAGTCATAGCCCAGCCGGTCACCCCGCCCCCTGCTCCGGCTCCCGCCCCTGCCGTGCCCGCACCGGTTCCGGTTCCGGTCGTGCCGCTGCCGGCCGCACCGGTGCCCGCCCCGGCAGTCCCGGTTCCGGTGCCGCAGCTGCCTGCCGTGGAGCCGTTCGATGACAAGGGCGGCCTGCGGGACTCCGGCGGAGATTTCGAGGACGGTTTTGATGACAGCGGCGGTCTCGATGACTGACCGGCAAGGAAGCCTCCGGCCGGCGGAACCGCCGGTGACGGGAAACGGTATCGGGTGAAGGAGGACGGTCATGAAGACATCCGGGCAGCCGCGCCGGCCGATGTGGGTGCGGATGATCGGGAGCCTGCGGATCCGGACCCGGGACCGGGATCTTGATGCCTACAGTCTCGGCGGACCCAAGCCGCGCCAGCTGCTGGAGATCCTGCTGCTGCACCGCGGCACCGTCGTGTCCCGGAACGAGATCGCCGAGCTGCTGTGGAACGGGGACCCTCCCGGCCATCCGGAGGCCACCCTGGAAAGCTACATCAGTGTCCTGCGCCGCCACCTCCAGCCCGGGCAACGCACCACCGGCCCGCTGCGCGCCGCAGCCGACGGCTACCTGATCGAGCCCGGTCTCCTCAACATCGATCTGGACCGCTTCGAGGCCCTGGTCCGTGCCGCCGGCCCCGCCTGTCCGGAACAGGCCTACGGTCTGCTGTGCCGGGCGCTCGAGCTAACCGGTGAGCCCCTGCTGGCCGATGAAATGCACCAGGACTGGGCCGAGACCGAACGCGCCCGGCACACCCTGCAGGTCACCGAAACCCGGATCCGCGCCTCCGAAACAGCCCTGCGGATCGGCCGGATTCAGGAAGCCATCGACTGGGCTCAGTTGGCCCTGCACACGGACCGGGTCAGTGATCGGGGCTGGACGGCCCTGATCCTGGCCCTGGAGGCGGCCGGCCGCCCTGCCGAAGCCCTGCAGGCCTATGAACGGTACCGGCACCTGCTGGACCGGGAGCTGGGCTGTGTCCCCGGCCCCGCGCTGCGGGCCGCGCGCAACCGGCTGCTGGCCGGCGCCGCGGACGGACACGCCGAGCTCTCCGAAGCCGCCGCCGCCCTGGCCTGCCTCTATGAACACCGGCCCGGCACCGCCGCCGAACCAGCCGACCCCCGCGCCCTGTCCGCGGCAGCAGACACCCTGGCCGGCTACGTGCACAAGGCACTGCACCAACAACCGGCACCCGGGCCAACGGAAAAGTAACCGGCACCGCAGGCCCGGCCCCTGGGCCAAAGATCCGAAAACAGGTTCCCCGGATTCCCGGCGCCCGCTCATTCAAACGCCGATAACAGCGCATATGACGGCAGCAATGGGAGTGGTCTCCCCGATGCCCGAGATTGCTCGAAGTGAGGCGTGTAGATGCCGCGTTCCAGCTCTTTCGAAGGTCTCTCAGTGACGGTGCAGAATAACCGCCAGCTCTAAGTCAGAGGGTTCTGATTCTGTTCAGCCGCGCGTCAGGACAGACGCCTGAATTCCCCCGGCCTGAGCTGCACATAGATCGGCAACACCATCTGGATGTGGGTAACGCCGACCGGCTCGTCGAGCAGCTCGTTGAGCGAGGTCTGCCCTTCCAGCTCATAAGCCTGGTCCCGATCCATGAATTGACCATAAACGCACCTGAACGCCCCGACCCCTTAGATACGCGTCTTCCGGGCCTTACCCGGCTTCTTAAGAGAGCCAGCCACCGGCAGATAACAGTGCATATGACATCCCCGGGGCTTGTCAGTGTTAGCGGGAGTTCAACTGTTTTGACCGGGCCTGTCCAAACATTGACGCCTACGTTGTGCAGGTCCGCCACCCCGGGTACTGGCCGGAAGAATACGGGGATCGGGAGGTGGTTGTGGCGCGCCGCCTCGCGCCTGTGGGGTCAGGTGTACCGCCCGTGCATCGTGCTCCCCCTGGAAGCGGCTGATGCCGGTGCTGTTCCGGTGTCCGGGTTTAGATATCGGGGTTTAAAGGCCCAGGGGGATCACGTGGGGCCGGCCCTCGGTGGGTTCGGTGATGACAGCGGCGCGCAGACCGAAGATGTCCTGGAGCAGGTCGGGGGTGATCACTTCCTCCGGGGCCCCCTCGGCGACGATCCGTCCGCCGTGCATGGCGATGATCCGGTCCGAGTAGCGGGCCGCCAGGGAAATATCGTGCAGCACCATCAGCACGGTCCGGCCGTGCTCACGGTTGAGCCGGCGGACAAGCTCCAGGACCTCGACCTGGTGCGCCAGGTCCAGGTAGGTGGTCGGTTCATCCAGCAGCAGGATGTCCGTTTCCTGTGCCAGGGTCATGGAGATCCAGGCCCGCTGGCGCTGGCCGCCGGACAGGTCCTCCAGGGACCGGTCGGCCAGGTCGGCGATGTCCGTGGCCCACAGGGCCTGGATGATGACCTGCTCATCCGCGCGGGAAAACTGCTGGTACCACTTCTGCCGCGGATGGCGGCCGCGGGAGACCAGGTCGGCGACGGTCAGCCCGGACGGCGCGCTGGGGGTCTGGGGCAGCAGGCTGAGCTGGGTGGCCACATAGCGGGTGGAGCGCTGGCCCAGCGGTGTTCCGTCCAGCAGAACGTTTCCGGCCGCGGGCGGCAGCAGGCGTCCCAGCCCCTTGAGCAGGGTGGACTTTCCGCAGCCGTTGGGTCCGATGATGGAGGTGACGCAGCCGTCCGGGACCGTCAGGGTCAGGTTCTCGACGACGGTGCGTCCGTCATAGGCCAGCGACAGGTTCTGCGCCGTCAGGCGGCCGGTGGTTCCAGTGATGGTGGCGGTCATAGCTGTTTCCTTTGCGCGGCCAGCAGCAGGTAGATCAGGTAGGGCGCGCCGAGGACGGCGGTGCCCACGCCCACGGGCAGCGAGGTGGGCAGCAGATTGGCGGAGAGGGTGTCCGCCACCAGGACAAACACGGCACCGAAGAGGGCGGACACGGCCACCGGCGGCACCGCTGTGCCGGTGAGCAGGCGGGCGATCTGCGGGCTGGCCAGCGCCGCAAAGGCCAGCGGGCCGGCCACTACGGTGGCCAGCGAGGCCAGCAGGACGGCGATGGCCATGGCTGCCAGCCGCACCGCACCCAGGCGGGCGCCGAGTCCGACGGCGGTCTCCTCCCCAAGGCTGGTGACCAGCAGCAGGCGGGAGACCAGCAGTGCCGCCAGCATCAGGACGACCCCGATCCAGGCCATGGGCACGACCAGCGGCCAGTCCTTGCCGTTCAGTGAGCCCATCATCCAGGTCAGTGCCTGGGCCGCGCTGGTCACGTCGCCCAGGGTCAGCAGCCAGGTGGTCAGGCTTGTGGCCAGACCGGAGACACCAAGTCCTACCAAGATGAGCCGATAGCTGTCGATGCCCCTGCGGTACGCCAGCAGGTACACCGCGGTGCCGGCCAGGACGCCGGAGGCGAAGGCGGCAGCGGGCATGCCGATGTTGGCCGCCGCGCCACTGAGCCCGGCGGCCCCGCCACCGGCCGCCAGCAGGACGCCCACGGCACCGACCGCGGCCCCGGAGGTCACGCCCATGATGTCCGGGCTGGCGAGCGGATTCCGGGCGACCGTCTGGGTGATCGCCCCGGCGGCGGCCAGGCAGGCCCCCACCAGGATGGCCGCGGCCGTGCGCGGGGCCCGGAATTCGGTCACGGCCAGGTGGGTCTGCGGATCGGCGGTGTCCCCGAACAGGGCCCGCATCACCGCCGCGTACTCCAGGGCCAGTCCGCCGAAGGCCAGATGGAGGCCAGCCGTGGCCAGCAGCAGCACGGCCAGAAGGACGCCGACGGCCAGCGTGCGGGGGTGCCAGCGGAACGAGGCGCCGCCGATCCGCACTGCCCGGATGGAGCGGAGGGTGACCGGCTGCTCCGTTTTTTCGATGACAGGTGCGCTCACAGCGTGACCAGTTTCCGGCGTCGGGCCAGCAGGATGAAGAACGGGGCGCCGATGACGGCCAGCACCACGCCGGCGGACAGTTCGCCCGGGCGGGCAATGACCCGGCCGGCGACGTCGGCCAGCAGCAGGACCGCCGACCCGCACAGGGCGGACGCCGGAACCAGCCACCGGTAGTCGGCGCCGACCATGGCGCGGGCGATATGCGGAACGATCAGTCCGGCGAACGCGATGGGTCCGGCCATCATGACGGCGCAGCCGGCCAGCAGGGCGATGGCCGCGACGCCGAGGGTGCGGGCGCGCAGCAGGGAGACGCCCAGGGAGCGTGCCGTGTCTTCGCCCAGGGACAGGGCGTTCAGTGAGGCCACATTGGCGGCGGCCAGCGCCGCGCCGGCCGCGACCAGCGGCCAGATCAGCTTCAAGGTGCCGTCCCCGCCGGCCAGGGAGCCGACCTGCCAGAAGCGCAGGGCGTCCAGGGCCTCATCGTTGAGCAGCACAATCGCCGTGACCACCGCGGAGAACAGGGCCGTCACCGCGGCACCGGCCAGGACCAGGGTGATGGGCGTGGCGCCGTGCCGGGCTCCGGAGGCAATGGCAAAGACCAGGGCGCAGGCCAGCAGGGCGCCCCCGAAGGCCGCGGCTGCCTGTACCAGCCCGGGGACAGCACCGGCGACGGCGGTGACGGCCACGATGGCCAGGGCCGCTCCCTGAAAGATGCCCAGCAGCCCCGGATCGGCAATGGGATTGCGGGTGTGGCCCTGGACCAGGGCACCGGCCAGGCCCAGGCAGGCGCCCACCACCAGTCCGAGGACGGTCCGCGGCCAGCGCAACTCCAGGATGGTGACATCCATGGTGGTGCCCGTGGGCGTGAACAGGGCATGCCAGACCTCGGCCGGGGTGGAGGCGGCGCTGCCGATGCAGACGCTGGCCAGCATGGCCGCGGCCAGCGCCGCGGCGGCCAGCAGCAGCCAGCCGAGCCGGCGGGGCAGGGAAGCCTTCCTGGCCTCGGGTGGAGTCTTCAACATTTCCTCAAATGTGACGGAGTGGACAGGCGGGGCAAATGTGCTGCTACAGTCTACGACGAACAGCTAAGCCTCACCTAAGTTACTGCCCAAAGCCAAGGTGTCTGCCGATGCTGTCCCGTCGTCGACCGTCAGGTCCACTACCGAAAGTGAACACGTGACAATCCATTCCGTCCTGAAGAAGGCCTGCGCTGTTGCAGTGCTGGGAGCGCTACTGGGCACCACCGCCTGCGGTACCGGCTCCACCTCCGGCGAAACCGCGGCTGCCTCCAGCTCCGACGAGGCCGGCACCACCGCCGGTTTCCCGCTCACCGTCGAGCATGCGATGGGCACCACCGAAATTCCCGCCAAGCCCAAGCGCGTCGTGGTGCTGGACTCCAGTTACATCGATGCGGCGCTGCTGCTGGATGCAAACATCGTCGGCTACGCCCACCATGACCCCCAGAACCCGTTCGGCTCCTACCTGGGCGATGTCAGCGAGGAAACACAGGACGCGGTCAGCGTGGGCGCACTGGCCGAGCTGGACCTGGAGAAGATCCTGGAGCTGCAGCCGGACCTGATTGTCTCGGCCAAGATCCGCCACGAGGCCCTGTACCCGCAGCTGTCCAAGATCGCCCCGACCGTCTTTTCCGAAACCACTGGCGCCAACTGGAAGGAAAACGTCATCTTCCTCGGCCAGGCCCTGGGCGTGAAGGAGAAGGCCGAAGACCTGATTGCCGACTACGAAGCCCGGGCCAAGGCCGTGGGCGAGGAGATCCTGGCCGCCAACCCGGACATGACCTACTCCCTGGTCCGCTTTGCCGGCGGCGACACCGCGCGGCTGTACTCGTCCAATTCCTTCATCGGCCACATCATGACGGACATGGGTCTGCCCCGTCCCGAAGGCCAGCCGGACACCACGGAGAAGGTCTTCGTTCCGCTCTCCCCCGAGCAGATCCTGACGGCCGACGCCGGACTGATCATGGTCAGCACCTATGCTCCCGCAGGAGCGGAGGGGGATCCGGCCCGGGCCCAGCAGGAAAGCTACCGGTCCAACCCGCTGTGGGAGCGGCTTGAAGGGGACATCCTGAACGTGGATGACACCACCTTCCTGACCTCCGTCAGCGTCCAGGGCGCCAACGCGGTCATCACCGAACTGGCCAACCACTTCGGCGTCGATCCCCAGCTCCCCTGACACCGGGCCCGCGGGGCGCGTGCTCACCTCTCATTCCGGCAGGTGAACACGCGCCCGGTCCATCCCTTCGGTTCCCACCCCTGCCGCGCGCTCTGATTCCACCCGCCCGTCTCCTGCGGCAAGCTCCATGCTTCGCCCGAAAGCAGGACAACGAGGGCGCACGGCCCGCGCAACAGGCCCGGGACCCACGCCCATAAGCCCCGCACCGCTGGCTCCCCTGGAAACCGCAGAAGCGATTCCCGCCGCCTGTGCCTGTGAGGCCGGCCTGGCCGCCTGAAACAATCTCCCGGGCCATGGCCGCGACGGCCCGACGGGTTTCAGGCAGCGGCCGGGCCGCCCGGTTCATTCCGTCCCTGCCGTTCAACGGTCGTACAGAACGCCTCCTTCCCCTGACAAAGTAGGTTAGGGGCCATGAACGCCGATAACAGCGCATATGAAACCTGCGGCTCGGGGTGGAGCCGCGGACCTGCCGATCCAGCACGCGCCTGTGGGCGGCTCTGGCCTGTCAGGCCGT
>NZ_JBNHIC010000082.1:0-10616 GCF_059092905.1 Arthrobacter sp. B0427-1-12
GCGAGGCTGGACGGGCGGCCGTCGCGAACTTGTACGCGGCGGCCCGGTCCCTAGCCTCATGGAACCGGCATTGGACGTCAGGCGTTGACGATCAGTCCCAGCTCCGCCTTGGTCGCAAGGTTCACGTTGTCGGGCAGGACCCGAACCGTATAGCCGAAGGAACCCGAGCGGTCGATCACCATCTTTCCGGTGAACAGGAAGCGCCCGGCCCCCAGGTCCTCGCCGGCCTCAAGCCGCACGATCGTGATCTCGCTGAGCTCGTCGTTCTCCGACGCGCGGCCGAACGCGACCTCGACGCACACATCCTCTGGCGTCAGCGAGCCCAGCCGGACATAGGCGTTGACGGTGAGGGTGTCGCCGATCTGCGGATCCTCGGAAACCCCGATCGAATCCACGTGCTCGACCATGACGCCGGACCAGCCTTCGCGCACATGCCGGGTCCATGAGGCCAGGGACCGGGCCGTCGCGAACTTGTCCGCGGCGGCCGCCCGTCCGGCCTCGCAGGCCGGCCGGTACAGGTTGCCCACGTAATCCTGCAGCATCCGCTCGGCGGAGACCGCCGGACCCAAGGTCGCCAGCGTGTGCTTGATCATGGAGACCCAGGCGTGGGGAACGCGGTCCGCGGCGCCGGCGGGCACCTCCGTGACCGCTGCGGCAGCCTGTTCGCTGCTGGGCAGACCGTAGAAGCGCGGCGTGACCTCCTTCTCCAGCAGGTCGTAGAGGGCCGCGGCCTCGATGTCGTCGCGCTCTTCAGCGCTGGCGCCGTTGTTGGCGGTCGGAATCGCCCAGCCGTTGTCGCCGTCGTACATTTCGTCCCACCAGCCGTCCAGCACGGACAGGTTCAGGCCGCCGTTGATGGCGGCCTTCATGCCCGACGTGCCGCAGGCTTCGAGCGGCCGCAGCGGGTTGTTCAGCCAGACATCGCAGCCGGGGAACAGCGTGCGGGCCATGGCAATGTCATAGTTGGGCAGGAAGACGATCCGGTGGCGGACCGCCGGGTCGTCGCTGAAGCGCACCAGGTCCTGGATCATCCGCTTTCCTGCTTCATCCGCCGGGTGGGACTTGCCGGCGATGACCAGCTGGATGGGACGCTCCGGGTGCAGCAGCAGCCGCTTGAGCCGTTCAGGGTTGCGCAGCATCAGGGTCAGGCGCTTGTACGTGGGCACGCGGCGGGCGAAGCCGATGGTCAGCACGTCGGGATCCAGGACCGTTTCCGTCCAGGCCAGTTCCGCATCGGCGGCGCCGCGCTTCTTCCAGGCGGACCGCACCCGGCGGCGGACGTCGGCGATGAGGTTGCTGCGCAGTTTGCGCCGCAACGCCCAGATCTCCTTGTCTTCCACGTCATAGGCGCGGCCCCACTGTGGGTCCACCACGGACTCGGTGCCGAAGGTGGCCTTGGTGAACTCCGCGATTTCGGGATCCACCCACGTGGGCACGTGCACACCGTTGGTCACCGAGGTGATCGGCACTTCGGAATGGTCGAAGCCCGGCCACAGTCCCGCGAACATCTCGCGGGAGACGACGCCGTGCAGTTTGGCCACACCGTTGGCACGCTGCGCCAGCCGCAGCCCCATGACCGCCATATTGAATTTCGCCGGATCGCCGCCGGGGTAGCTTTCCGCGCCCAGGGCAAGGATTTTTTCGGTTGGCACGGACGGCGCCAGCCCGGAACGGAAGTAGTGCGCGATCTGGATGACTTCGAACCGGTCGATCCCGGCGGGAACCGGGGTATGGGTGGTGAAGACGGTTGACGCGCGGCAGGCTGCCAGCGCCTCGTCCCAGGTCAGCGGTTCCTTGGTCACCGCCGGGTCCATCAGTTCACGGATGCGCTCGACACCCAGGAAACCGGCGTGGCCTTCGTTGGTGTGGTAGACCTCCGGTGCCGGAGTGCCGGTGAGGCGCTCGAAGATGCGCAGCGCCTTGACGCCGCCCATGCCCAGCAGCAGTTCCTGCTGCAGCCGGTGGTCGCCGCCGCCGCCGTACAGCCGGTCGGTCACATTGCGGGCAGCGTCATCGTTGCCCGGCACGTTGGAATCCAGCAGCAGGAGGGGGACGCGGCCGACGTCGGCCCTCCAGATATGCGCCAGCAGACGCCGTCCGTCCGGCAGCGGCAGTTCGATGCGTGCGGGCGTGCCGTCAGCTTCCCGCAGCAGCGACAGCGGCAGTCCGTCCGGATCCAGCACCGGGTAGGTTTCCTGCTGCCAGGCATCCCGGGACAGGGACTGCTTGAAGTAGCCAGCCTGGTACAGCAGGCCGACGCCGATCAGCGGCACGCCCAGGTCCGAGGCGGCCTTCAGATGGTCGCCGGCCAGGATGCCGAGGCCGCCCGAGTACTGCGGCAGGACCGCGCTGATACCGAATTCGGGGGAGAAGTAGGCGATGGCCTTCGGTGCATTCGCACCCAGGCCCTGGTACCAGCGGGGTTCGGTGAGGTAGCGGTCCAGGTCTGCGCCCAGTTCTTGGATACGGCTGACGAGGCTAGCGTTCTCCGACAGCCTCTGGATGCGTTCCCGGGTCACGGATCCGAGGAACTTCACCGGATCATTGCCGCTTTCGGCCCAGGCCTCCGGGTTGATTTCCTCGAAAAGCCTGGTGGTGGGCTGGTGCCAGGACCAGCGCAGGTTCACTGCCAATTTGCCCAACGGCGCGATGTTTTCCGGGAGGACAGTGCGTACGGTAAATCTGCGGATTGCCTTCACCCGGCAAACACTAGCGCAATTCATCATGACTTAGGTTTCAGCCCGGTAAACCCGTTAATAACTGTCGAATGGCGTCACGGACCCTTCGCAATCGGTGACGAATATCGCTAACGTCTACGTTGTGACCACTTCCAGCGCGTTGCCACAAAGAATTTTGTCCACTGATGAAATGCGGTTCGGGCGGATCCCGATCACGGATGTGTCTCCGGTTGTGGACGGCGGACGGTTCCCCGCCAAGGCCATTCCGGGCGAGGACCTGGCAGTTGCGGCCACGGTGTTCCGCGAGGGCCATGACCAGCTCGGCGTAACGGCCGTCCTTTACGACCCGGAGGGCGTCGAAGCCCAGCGCGCGCGCCTGCGCATGCCCGTGCCGGGAACGGACCGCTGGGTGTCGTCCCTGCGCCCCACCGATGTGGGCCTGTGGACCTTCGTGATCGAGGGCTGGGGGGATCGCTACGGCACATGGCGGCACAACGCGGAAGTCAAGATCGCCGCCGGAGTCGATGTGGAACTGATGCTGGCCGAGGGGGCCGCGCTGCTCGAGGAGGCGGGCGCGGACGAGGACCGCAAGCAGAAGGACCGGCTGATCTTCCTCGGGGCTGCCGAACGGCTGGCCGACGACTCGCTGCCGGTGGCGGACCGCCTGGCCGCGGGCACGGCACCCGAGGTGCTTGCCGCCGTCGAACGCCAGCCCATCCGCGATCTGGTGACCTGCTCGGAGCCTTATCCCATTCTGGTGGAGCGCGAGCGGGCCGGCCGCGGTGCCTGGTACGAATTCTTCCCGCGCTCCGAAGGCGCGGTCTACGATCCGCACGCAGGCAGGTGGAATTCGGGCAACTTTACGACGGCGGCACGTCGGCTGGATGCCGTCGCCGCCATGGGATTCGATGTCGTTTACCTGCCACCCATCCACCCGATCGGCGTGACCTTCCGCAAGGGCCGCAACAACACGCTGGTTGCCGAGCCCGGCGACCCCGGATCGCCCTGGGCCATCGGCAGCGCGGACGGCGGCCATGACGCCATCCATCCGGACCTCGGCACGTTCGAGGACTTCGACGCCTTTGTAGCACGCGCGAACGAGCTCAATCTGGAAGTCGCCCTGGACCTGGCGCTGCAGGCCTCGCCGGACCATCCGTGGGTCACCGAACATCCGGAATGGTTCACCACGCGGATCGACGGCTCGATCGCCTACGCGGAGAACCCGCCGAAGAAGTACCAGGACATCTATCCGCTGAACTTCGACAACGACCCCAAGGGCCTGGCCAAGGAAGTGCTGCGGATCGTTCTGCTGTGGGTGGACCACGGGGTGAAGATCTTCCGCGTGGACAATCCGCACACCAAGCCGCTTGCCTTCTGGGAGTGGCTCATCCGCAAGGTCAACCGCAAGCATCCGGACGTGGTGTTCCTGGCGGAGGCGTTCACCCGCCCGGCCATGATGCATGCCCTGGGCAAGGCCGGCTTCCAGCAGTCCTATACCTACTTCACCTGGCGCAACACGAAGCAGGAGCTGGAGGAGTACTTCACCGAGGTCAGCCACGAGACCCCGGCATACTTCCGCCCGAACTTCTTCGTGAACACCCCGGACATCCTGACCCAGTTCCTGCAGTACGGCGGACCGGCGGCCTTCAAGCTGCGGGCGGTCCTGGCCTCCACCGCCAGCCCGCTGTGGGGCGTCTACTCCGGCTACGAACTGTTCGAGCATGTGCCGCGCCCGGGCGCCGAGGAGTACATCGACAACGAGAAGTTCGAGTACAAGCCGCGCGACTTCGCCGCTGCGGAGGCCGAGGGCCGTTCCCTGGCGCCCTACCTGACGCGGCTCAATGAGATCCGCCGTGCGCACCCCGCCCTCGGGGACCTGCAGAACCTGACCCTGCACCGCAGTACGGATCCGGCGACGATTGTCTACTCCAAGCACAAGAACGTTCCGGATGAAACGGTGCCGGAAGGCGTGCGGAAGGACACCCTCATCGTCGTCGTCAACCTGGATCCGCACAGCGCACGTGAATCCACGGTCTCCCTAGATCTGGCGGCCCTGGAACTGGATCCGCGGGACGTCAGCCCGGACGGCACGTTCTGGGTGGACGAGTTGCTGACCGGCCAGAGCTGGCAGTGGGGTGAGCATAACTACGTCCGGCTGGATGCCTTTGTGGAACCGGCGCACATTCTCCATGTGCGGAGGGGCAGCTGAGCATGGTCAACCCGTTCCAACTCAATGCGCCCGGACTGGCCCACGATCCGCACTGGTACCGCAAGGCGGTGTTCTACGAAGTGCTGGTCCGCGGTTTCGCCGATGCCAATGGGGACGGTTCCGGGGACTTTACCGGGCTGATCGACAAGCTGGACTATCTGCAGTGGCTGGGAATCGACTGCCTGTGGCTGCCGCCGTTCTTCAAGTCCCCGCTGCGCGACGGGGGCTATGACATCCAGGACTACTATGACGTCCTCGACGAATTCGGTACGATCAGCGACTTCAAGCGGCTGGTGGCGGAGGCCCACGCCCGCGGCGTCCGGGTGATCATCGACCTGCCGATCAACCACACCTCAGACAAGCACGAGTGGTTCGAACAGTCCCGGTCCGATCCGGAGGGGCCCTACGGCGACTTCTACGTCTGGAGCGATACGGATGAGAAGTACCAGGACGCGCGCATCATCTTCGTGGATACCGAGGAATCCAACTGGACGTTCGACCCGGTCCGCCGCCAGTACTTCTGGCACCGCTTCTTCAGCCATCAGCCGGACCTGAACTTCGAGAATCCCAAAGTGGTTGCGGCGATCTTCGACGTGGTCCGGTTCTGGCTCGACCAGGGCATCGACGGCTTCCGCGCCGACGCCATTCCCTATCTCTTTGAGGAAGACGGCACCAACTGCGAGAACCTGCCGGCCACGCACAAGTTCCTGCAGGACCTGCGGGCCATGGTGGACGAACGCTATCCCGGCCGGGTGATTATCGCCGAGGCCAACCAAATGCCCCATGACGTGGTCGAGTACTTCGGCGGCACCGGCGAGGGCGGGGAATTCAGGCCGGAATGCCACATGGCGTTCCACTTCCCGATCATGCCCCGCATCTTCTATGCACTGCGTGACCAGAAGGCCGCGCCGATCATCGAAACGATGGCTGAGACACCCCAGATCCCCAACGGAGCCCAGTGGGGCACGTTCCTGCGCAACCACGACGAGCTGACGCTGGAAATGGTCACCAACGAGGAGCGCGAAGCCATGCTTGGCTGGTACGCCCCGGACTCCCGGATGCGGGCCAACATCGGTATCCGCCGCAGGCTTGCCTCGCTGCTGGACAATTCCCGCGCCGAAATGGAACTGATCCACGCACTGCTGCTTTCGCTGCCGGGCAGCCCGTTCCTTTACTACGGGGACGAGATCGGCATGGGGGACAACATCTGGCTTGAGGACCGCGATGCCGTCCGCACCCCGATGCAGTGGAACCCGGACCGCAACGCCGGCTTCTCGATGGCCGACCCGGGCAAGCTGTACCTGCCGGTGATCCAGTCCCTGGTCTACCACTTCAACCACGTCAATGTTGAAGCGCAGTTGGCGCACTCCAGTTCGCTGCTGCACTGGCTGCGGCAGATGCTGGCGGTCCGCAAGGCCCATCCTTCCTTCGGACTGGGCGGCTACCGCAACGTCCAGACGGACTCGGAGCAGGTTCTGGCATTCCTGCGCGAACTGCCGGAGGGCAACCCGGAAGGCGAACAGGCCGAATCCGTGCTCTGTGTGTTCAATCTCTCGCAGCATCCGGTCGCAACATCGGTCCAGCTGCCCGAGTACGCGGACCGTGGGCTGCGGGACTGCTTCGGGGGCACGCCGTTTCCTGCCTTCGGGAATGACGGCACGCTGACGCTGACGCTGGGCAGCCACGATTTCTTCTGGCTGCGGGTCCGCGCCCTCGCGTCAAACCTCGCATCGCCTGCCACCTCCGCCATGCCGATCATCCCAATTTCGGAGGTAACATCCTGATGGCACAGCTGACACCGAACCTTTCTGACCTGCTGACGCCGTGGCTGGCGCGGCAACGCTGGTTCCCGGCGACGGGGCAGGACTTTACCCTGACGCGGGTCGGCGGGATCCGGCTGCAGGACCCGGCCGGCAACACCGGACTGGAAGTGCATCTGGCTGCGGTCGAATCAGCGGGACGCACCGTCGTCGTCAATATTCCGCTCAGCTTCCGCCGCGAGCCGCTGCAGGGCATCGACGGCGGCGCACTGGTCGGCGAGGCGGAGCACCAGGATCTGGGGCACTGCTGGGTTTATGACGGCGCCTACGATCCAGCCTTCGTCGCCGCCTGGCTGGAACTGATGCGCACCGCGGCCACGACGGCGGACGGCCGCTGCAGCGGCCACGCCGAAAGCGGCTTCCAGCAGTGGCCGGCCTTCGCCGAACCGCTGGAATCGGCGGTGCTCGGCGGGGAGCAGTCCAATACCTCGGTGGTGGTGGACAGCCGGCGCGGGTCGGTCATCCTCAAGTTCTTCCGCACGCTGGCGGTCGGCGAAAGCCCCGACGTCGAAATCAATGCGCGGCTCACCGACGCCGGCTCCACCGACGTTCCCGTCACCTTCGGCTGGGTGACGGGCGGCTGGGACGATCCCTCGGCCGCGGACGGGACCGTCACGGGGCATCTGAGTGTGCTGCGCGAATTCCTCGTAGGGAGCACGGACGCCTGGCGGACGGCATCGACCGCGGCCCTGGACGGCACGGACTTTACCGCCGAGGCGGCCGAACTCGGGCGGGTGACCGGCCGCATCCACCGCCAGCTGGCCGGTGCCATGGGTACAACGACGGCCAGCGGACCGGAACGCAAGGAATTCCTCGAGGCGCTCATCCAGCGCATCGAATGGGCCTGGGACGAGGCACGGGAGACCGTCGGCCCGTATGACGAGCAGGTACGGAGCGCAGTGGAGAAGCTGCGGTCCCTGGACCAACTGCCGCCGCTGCAGCGCATCCATGCCGACTACCACCTGGGCCAGGTGCTGCATTCGCCCGATCGCGGCTGGGTCGTGCTCGACTTCGAGGGCGAACCGCTGCGGCCCACCGCCGAACGAAGCCTGCCCGATGTTGCGCTGCGCGACGTGGTGGGCATGCTGCGTTCCTTCGACTATGCCGCCGGCGTCGTCATCAATGCGGCCCCGGAGCGGAACGGAGACAGCCGCGCCGACGAAGCCCGGGCCTGGGCCGCGGCCGCCAGCGCCGCGTTCCTGCGCGGTTATGAAGAAGAGACCGGCCAGCGCGTGGACACGGCGGACCCGCTGTTCGTGGGATTGTGGCTGGATAAGGCCTTGTACGAAGTGGTTTATGAAATGCGGAACCGGCCCACCTGGGTCGGCGTTCCGGTCGGTGCCGTGCGCCAGGCCCTGCGGGCCGGCGGACACTCCGACACCCAACCCAAAGGGGGCACTGCAGTGACAGAGCATGGAAATACCGTTTCGGGCGCAACCGGAGTTTCCGACGGCGGCCGGGAGCCAATGCGGGTGCCGCACGACACCCTGGCGGCCGTCGCCGATGGGCGCTACTACCAGCCGCATGCCGTGCTGGGCGCACACCTGGACGACGCCGGAACGGTTACCTTCCGTACACTCCGCCCGCTGGCCCGCAGCGTCACCGTCATCACGCCGACGGCCCGCCTGTCGCTGGTCCATGAGCACAACGGCATCTGGGTCGGCGCGCTGCCGGCTGAAGACGAAGGCCACGTTCCGGACTACCGGCTGGAAGTGGACTACACCGGGACGCCGGAGACCGTGGACGATCCGTACCGGTTCCTGCCGACCGTGGGCGAAGTGGACCTGCATCTGATCGCCGAAGGCCGCCATGAAACGCTGTGGACCGTCCTTGGCTCGCACCTGCGCCGCTACAACTCCATGCTGGGCGAGATCACCGGTGCCAGCTTCGCGGTGTGGGCCCCGAACGCGCAGGCGGTCCGGGTCAAGGGCGACTTCAACGGCTGGAACGGCGTGCATCACGCGATGCGTTCGATGGGCAGTTCGGGCATCTGGGAAATCTTCATTCCCGAGGTCGCGGCGGGCGCCATCTACAAGTACGAACTGCTGGGCAAGGACGGGCACTGGCATGAGAAGGCGGATCCGATGGCCCGCTATACCGAGGTGCCGCCGCTGACAGGTTCCCGAGTGGTGGAATCCCACTACACCTTCGCGGACCAGGAATGGATGAAGGCCAGGTCGGCGAGGGACCCGCACAATTCGCCGATGAGCGTCTACGAGGTCCACCTGGGCTCGTGGAAGATGGGCCTGAGCTACCGCGAACTGGCCGAAGAACTGGTCGGCTACGTCAAGGAACAGGGCTTCACCCACGTGGAGCTGATGCCGGTGGCCGAGCACCCGTTCGGCGGGTCCTGGGGCTACCAGGTGACGTCCTACTATGCACCGACGTCGCGGTTCGGGCATCCGGACGACTTCAAGTACCTGGTCGACAAACTGCACCAGGCCAGCATCGGCGTCATTATGGACTGGGTGCCGGCGCACTTCCCGAAGGACAGCTGGGCGCTGGCGCGCTTCGATGGCCAGCCGCTGTACGAGCACGCCGACCCGCGCCTGGGCGAGCACCCGGACTGGGGCACGCTGATCTTTGATTTCGGCCGGCGCGAAGTGCGCAACTTCCTGGTGGCCAACGCGCTGTACTGGCTGGAGGAGTTCCACATCGACGGCCTGCGCGTGGACGCCGTCGCCTCCATGCTGTACCGGGACTATTCACGCGAAGAGGGACAGTGGTACCCGAACATCCACGGCGGCCGCGAGAACCTGGAGGCTATCTCTTTCCTGCAGGAGGTCAACGCCACGGCGTACAAGCGGGTGCCCGGCATCGTCACCATCGCGGAGGAATCCACAGCGTTCGACGGCGTTACCCGGGCCACGAGCTCAGGCGGCCTTGGATTCGGGTTGAAATGGAACATGGGCTGGATGCATGACAGCCTGGAGTACATCGCGGAAGACCCGATGCACCGCATGTACCACCACAACAAGATCACCTTCTCGATGATCTACGCCTTCACCGAGAACTTCCTGCTGCCGATCAGCCATGACGAGGTTGTCCACGGCAAGGGATCGATGCTGCACAAGATGCCCGGCGACCGCTGGCAGCAGTTCGCCAATCTGCGGGCCTACCTGGCATTCCAGTGGGCCCACCCGGGCAAGCAGCTCATCTTCATGGGAACCGAGTTCGGCCAAGGTCCGGAATGGTCCGAATCCAAGGGCCTGGACTGGTGGATCACGGAGTACCCCGAGCACCAGGGGCTCCAGCTGCTGGTCAAGAACCTCAACGAGGTCTACCGGGAGACGCCGGCGCTGTTCGCCCGCGACAACGATCCGGCAGGGTTCGAATGGCTGGATGCCAATGACGGAACCCGGAACACGCTGTCCTTCACCCGCTGGGACAGTCAGGGGAATCCGCTGGTGTGCGTTGTCAATTTCGCCGGGGAGCCGCACCAGAAATTCCAGCTGGCGCTGCCCTGGGCCGGCACTTGGACGGAAGTGCTCAACAGCGACGCCGCCGAATTCGGCGGATCCGGCGTAGGGAATCCCGATGGCAGGATCGTCGCGAAGGAAGGCGGCTACAACGGGCAGCCGGCTTCGGCGCTCATTACCGTTCCGCCCCTGGGAGCCCTGTACCTGAAGCCTGAATCCGCGTAATTCCGGGGTTCACGAGGTAGCCGGCAGGTGGAATTTACATCTGCCGGCTAATGGTGATACACTAGTTATCCGCTGATCGGGAGAGTCGATCGGACGGAAATCCACGTAAAAGGCCGGCTCAACCGGCTGGAACGAACCGGGTCCGGACGATTTGACAGAGAAAAGATCGGCGGGTAAGTTTGAAAAGTTGCTCCGGAGCGATGGGGTGGCCCTGAGGGGTTGTTCCTGGTGCCGGGTGTGCCTGTTGTTTGAGAACTCAATAGTG
>NZ_JBNHIC010000083.1:0-9988 GCF_059092905.1 Arthrobacter sp. B0427-1-12
CAGCAAGGGATGGGTCGACGGCCAGGGACGCCTGCGTGCTCACGTCGAGATCGAGTCCACCGACTAGAACATCAGGCGCGCCGTCTCAGGACCGGAGATCGAGCAGGACGCACGATCCCCGTCACACGGCTGAGGCAGCATGCTGACCGGGGATCACTCGGGTGCGTTCTCATCACGACTGGCGAGTCGGCGTCGTTGGGGTCGTGCCTACGGCAGTGCGTCGGATTCCTGCCCAGTCTGCTCGCCGTAGGCCAGGTGCAACATCTGGGCCTCGGTCAATCCCTCGCTCGGCAGTGTGCCGACGGACCTACCCTCCCGAACCACCGTGACCCGGTCACAGACAGCGAGAAGCTTCACAAACTCGCTGGAGATGAAGATGACGGCCTTGCCATCGGCGGCAAGACCCTCCATCTCGGCGTAGATCTCTTCCTTCCCGTCAACATCGACGCCATGTGTCGGCTCGTCGAAGATGAACACCGAGGCACCGTAGTCGAGCCATTTCGCCAGCATGACTTTCAACTGGTTGCCGCCCGACAGTGTGTTCACCTGAGTCTCGGGGGAGCTGGCCTTGATCGCCAACCTTCCCATCTCGTGCCTGGCGAAGTCGCGTTCGCGACGCGGTCGCGGGATGGGGATCCTCGGGGCGACCCGGTACTTCTTCAGGGCGGGCAGGGTGATGTTGGCGGAGAGCGTCCATGTCGGGTGTAGGTCCTGAGTACCTCAGTCCTCGGGCAGGAGGACGATCCCGGTGCGAACGGCATGCCGTGGAGTGGGAAGCTTTGGCAGAGTCGTCCCGTCAGCCTGGATGGCGCCGTCCTTCAAGGGCAACAGCCCGAACAGGACTTTGGCCACTTCAGTCCGGCCGGCTCCCGCGAGCCCGGCAAGACCGAGTATCTCGCCGGCTCGGACCTGGAAGGAGACATCGTGAACGAGGCCACCGTCGGACATGTTGTCGACACGGAGCCGGACGGGGCCATCGGGAGATGCATGCTTGCGCTGGCGCTCTCCCAGCTCGAGTGCCCGCCCAGCACCGCTGCCCGAGATGGGCCCGATCAGGTCGAGCCTGGACAGGTCAGAGGTTGGACTCTCGTCGACCACCCGCCCGTCCCGCATGCTGACGCACGAGTCGCACAGCGCCAGAATCTCCTCGAGTCGGTGCGAGACGTAGACGACCCGCACTCCTTCGTCGTGCAGTCGGCGCAGGACGGAAAAGAGATTGACGATTTCGGCGTCCGTGAGGGACGCCGTCGGCTCGCCCAGGAAGATCATTTTGGCATCGCCCGCAATCGCGCGGGCAATGGTGACCATGCACTGATCGGCCACCGAGAGGTCAGAGAACTGTGCTGTCGGATCGATCGTTGAACCCCCGGAGGCCAGGACCTCAGGGCCTGCAGGTTAATAATATTCTGCCTTGATCTCGTCCGGCACGGGGGCGCCGGCGTTTGCTGCGTGGGTGACAGGTCCGGCTGCGGTGGCCAGCCGGACCTGTGGGGGCCCGGGGTATATCCGATGGCGGTGAGCCGTGCGCGGGTCTGGCGGACGACGCGGGAAATGGTTTGCTGGGTAACCCCGAACAGGTGCGCGAGGACGCGCTGTGGCGGGGAGAACCTCTGGTAGAGCAGGGTGAACCGCACTGGATTTGATGGAGGGCGTGGTTAGGCTGCCTCGGAGTCGAGGTAGCCGGTGGTTTTCTCATGGTAGGTGATCTCGTAAGCGGTCGACGATCCGTAGCCGATGGATGAATGCAGCCGGCTGTTGTTGTACCAGTGGACTCAGGCTGCGGTCTCTTTCTCGACCTGGCGCCATCCGGTCCACGCGCGCTTGCCGTTGTCGATCAGCTCGGTCTAAGTACGTGTTGGGAAAGTGGCCGGTTGACTGCCCGGGGTCGGCGGGGCCAGCGTAGGAATATGTCCGGTTCCTCCCCGCGCCCGTACCCGTCGGACCTGACCGACGGACAGTGGGAGTTGATCGAGCCGCTGGTGCCGGTGAAGACCGGCGGACGCCCGGCGGTCCATCCGCGCCGGCGGATCGTGGAGGCCATCTGCGTACGTGACCCGGAGCGGGTGCGCATGGCGGATGATGCCCCACGACTTCCCGCCCTGGGACACCGTGTACTGGTACTTCCAGCGCTGGAACGCGGACGGCACCACCGAGGCGATCCACGACGCGCTGCGCGGGGCGGTCCGGCAGGCAGCCGGACGGGACACGGCGGGCCTCGGCCGGGGTCGTGGACTCTCAGTCGGTCAAGGGCGCCGACACCGTCGGGAGCGATTCCCGCGGTTACGACGCGGGCAGGAAGGTCAACGGCCGCAAGCGGCACATCCTCACCGACACCGCCGGACTGCTGGTCGTGGTGCTGGTGACCGCGGCCAGCTAAGCAGGACCGCGACGGCGGGCGACTGGTTCTGGAAAAATCCCGGGCGAGGATGCCCTCGCTCGTGCAGGCATGGGCCGATGGCGGCTACGCCGGCAAGCTGCTGGAAACCGCCCGGGACCTGCTCGGGATCACCCTCGAAATCGTGGCCAAGCCCGAGGGAATGCATACCTTCGAGGTCCTGCCCCGGGCCGGCGTCCTTGGCAGGCCGCCGAAGCCGCCTAACCCCTTTAGGGTGCGTCTCCCATTAGGCGTAGCCAGGTGAGGATGGCGCAGATCGTGACGCCGGCGCGGTAGGTGATGGCGAGTTTGTCGAAGCGGGTCGCGATGCCACGCCATTGCTTGGCGAGAGCGAAGTACCGCTCGACGACGTTGCGTCCCTTGTACGCGTTCTCGTCGAATCCGGATAGCCGCCCGCCACGGCTGCCGCGCCGCTTGCGTGCGGCAGCCTGGTCGCGTTTGTCGGGAATGACGGCCGTGGTCCCGCGTCGTCGTATCTCCTTACGAATCATGCCAGTCGCGTATGCGCGGTCTGTGAGCACGGCATCGGGGCGGGTGCGGGCACGGCCTACACCCAGGCGTGCCACGCGGATCTCGGAGAGAACCTTGGCAAGCATCGCACTGTCGTTGCGTTGGCCGCCGGTGATGACCATCGCCAACGGCCGGCCGTGACCGTCGACGGCCTGGTGGATCTTTGTCGTCAACCCGCCGCGGGAACGGCAGATCCCGCTACGGGATCCCGGTCCGAAACCGGTACGCGATCCCCTCGACCACCCGACGGTCATCACCGAACGGATGCCCGCGCCGCCCTTGGATCGACGGCAACAACGACGCTATCCGCTTCCATTGCTCGTCCGTGAACACCCGATACCGCGAACCCGTCGACCTCATCCGGCAAGCATCCCGCGAGACTCACCACCGATATGGGAGACACGCTGTGAGTCTTGTGGGTGGCTGGTCTGGGACCGGCTGGCAGGGTTGACGTTGGTCGCCCCGCCCTTGGTCGTGACTCAAGACACGCTCGGCCCCTTCGGGGTGCCCTGCTAGGGATCTGTCCGTCCGAGGCGGGGCGGCTGGCGTCGTCCTGGCCCACCTCGGTGACCTGATCAGAAGGCTGTCCGCCCTTGCGGGCGTGACTCATCACAGTACTGCCCCGCGGTGACTCCTACCCGGACCGGCGCCGGCCGCCAGCGGCCGGACCATCAACCCTGGAGTAGGAAGGACCCGAGCCGCTATGACCATAGTCGCCCATGTTCACCCGTTCGTCATCGGAGTCGACACCCACGCCCGCAACCACGTCCTGGCGGTCCTCGCCGCCACCGGGGAAGTCCTCGACACCGGCCGGTTCCCCACCACGGCCATCGGCATGGCGCGCGCGATCGCCTGGGTGGCGCGCCGCATCGGTGGTGATCTGGCCGCGTTGTGGGTGATCGAGGGCGTGGCATCGTATGGTGCCGGCCTGGCCGCCGCAGTCGGGCAGGCCGGTTACGAGGTGGGCGAAGCGGCACGGATGAACGCGCGGAGCAACCGGGGCCTGGGCAAGTCAGACGCCCTGGGCGCACACCACATCGCCGCGACCGTCCTTCCCCTGGACTCCGGCCAGCTGCGCCGCCCGCGCCTGGCCGAAGGCGTCCGGGCCGGTCTGCGCGTCCTGGTCGCGGCCCGTGACCACATGGGCGCCGAGCGCACCGCCGCCGTCAACGCGCTGATCGCGCTGCTGCGGGTTGTCGAACTCGGAATCGATGCCCGCAAACCGCTGACCCGCACGCAGATCGCCACGGTAGCCCGGTGGCGGTCCCGCGACGAAGACCTGGGCACCACAACCGCCCGGGCCGAGGCCATCCGCTTGGCCAGGCGCGTGGTCGAGCTCGACGAGCAGATCGCCGCCATCTGCCTCACCGCGTGGTCTCCCATCACGGGCGGGTCCGCTCCGAAGCCGCCTTCGCCGCCCTGGCCGCGGTGAACCCCATCCCGGCGTCTTCGGGCAACACCGTCCGCCACCGCCTCAACCGGGGTGGCGACAGGCGACTGAACAGGGCCCTGCACATCGCCGTCCTCACCCGGATGACCCATGACCCGCAGACCCGGGTCTACCTCGAGCGGCGCCAGGCCCAGGGCCGCACCACCAAGGAGATCCGCCGCTGCCTGAAACGCTACCTGGCCCGCCAGATCTACCGGATCCTCAACACCACCGGCACAGCTGCCAGCCCGGCTTGACGAACATAGAAGGATCCCTAGACTACCTGTCCGCCCGGCCCGTGGGAGCCATCGAGCGGGCCGTTGAGCGACAAGTCAGTACGCGGCTACTGGGCTGACGATATGCCTGGTAGCCACAGCGCAAGATCCGGCCACATCACGAGTATCACCAGCATGAGTATGCAAGCGGCGATGAAGGGCATCACGCCCTTGAAGACATCGGTGATGCTCAACTTGAGTCCCATCCCCTTCGTAGAGGATTGTGCCAACGCCAAGACGACGAAATCGAGTATCCCTAATGGTGGTGCGACCATATCAATCTCTGCCAGCACGATGAGGAATACTCCGAACCAGATCAAGTCGATCCCCAGCGCCTCCAATGGACCGAGGAACACTGGGATCGTGAGGAGCATCATCGCCAACGTGTCAAGGAAGAAGCCAAGAATGAGGTAGACGGGGATGAGCATCAAGAGGAATAGGATTGGAGTCAAGCCCATGCCTACGACAGTGTCGCCTACCCATTGCGCCAGCCCGCTCAGTGCCATCACCCGCGTGAGAATCTGTACTCCAAGAAGCAACAGGAAGATGGCAGCAACCGCGGAAACCGTTTCTATGAGGGTGCCTGAGAAGAACGACCCGACCAAACGGCGAGTAGGCACCGCGTTTGCATTCTTTCTGAGCTGCTGTTTCCTTCTTCGAAGGACCTGTCCCAGCCCGAGTATCAGCACGATGAGGGCGCCGTACGCCCCTGCTTCAGTCGCCGTGAAGACACCCCCGTAGATGCCACCAAGCACCACGACCACGATGAGCAGAACAGGTATCAGGTGCACCAGGGAAGCGAAGCGTTCCCTCCATGTGTGCGACTCGCCACGAGGGGCTGATTGAGGACTGATCCATGCCCAGAGAATGATCACGATCGTGAAGAGCAACGCCAGGAGCAGGCCAGGAACTACGCCCGCGAGCAGTTGCGGTCCGACCGGGGTCTCAGCAACGCCGGCATAGATCACAAGCATGACGCTAGGCGGGATCACTTGACCCAGGGTTCCGCTTATGGCCGTTGCACCCATCGCCAAGCTGGGTCGATAGCCCGACTTAATCATCTCCGGAATCGACACTCGTCCGATCGCGTATACGATCCCGATCGTGCTTCCACTCGTGGCGGCCATCCCGGCCCCGGCGAAGTTCGTTGAGACCGCGAGACCTCCCGGCATCCACCCCAGCCACTTTCGCGCCGAGTCGTACGCACCGGCCATCAGTCCGCTCTTGCCCAGAGCTACACCCATCAGCACGAACATCGGGATGACGCTCAACGACCACGAGGCAAAAGAAGTGAAGACTATCTCCTTCAGCGTGCCCACAACTGCATTCGGACCCATGAGGACGTAGAGGCCGAGGATGCCGGTTCCCGCCATGGCGATGCCGATCGGGATCTTGAAAAGCATCAACGTCATGCTGAGCAGGATGACCACGAACCCGATGATTAGCTTGTTCGTCGGCATGACGACCAAGTACAACGTCAGGAGCACGGTCACCACGGCGGTGACAACAAGACCGATGGTGAATCGCCTCGCTCTTAGCGCGTCCTTCAAATCGATTGGAGACTTTGTCGTGGGCGGGTTGGGGTTCTCACCTACCGTCGTGTTCACCGATCTTCCGCCTTCTCACCTACGGCCGCTGGAGCCTCCAACTCGTCAAACACAGTTTCCTCCGCCTCGAGCGCCGCTACTTCTTCATGCTCATCGAGCGCGTGGAACTCCTCCACCGTGATTGCTCTCACCGCGCTGGCGATCATCTGCAACAGCAGCCCGAACAAACCGACGACAATCACCCATCGATATGGCCAAATCTCCATCCAAGGTGTACCGACAGCCTTCTCTCCCAAGGCTGTGGCGTCCATCGCCTTCTCAATGCTGAACCAGAAGAGAAGCGCCGTCACGGCGATACTAAAGGCTATGGAGACGATTTCGATGACCCGTTGGGTGCGTGGGCCCGTCGGAGCTGTGAGCAGATTGACTCGAATGTGCTCCCCACGCAGCAATGCGTATCCCAAGCCGAGTGAGACGAGTACCGGCATCCAGGCGAACTGCGTGAAGTCGAGTGTGCCAGGAAGCGTGCGGTCGAAGAAGAACCGCCCAATAACGCCGACGACGACATTGAGCATAAGAGCAACAGTTGCGACTCCTCCCAAAACCGCTAACAGGACGCTCAGACCATCGATCCACTTCGTCCACGGGACACGGGTGGGCGCGCCATCAAATGCTGTCATTGAACTTCTCCTCTCACAAAGCGACGACGCCGTCGAATAGACCACGTCTCAGCCCGACTTCAGCAGACGGTATGGCCCGGCAAGCCCGCGGCCATGCCATGGCTCTCGTCCTACGGCCACACCTCAACAGTCGCTTGCGGGACGAGGGACTGGTACCCGAGTCCGGCGACTCAGGGACCAGAGTCCCTGCGCAGCCCTGACGCGGTCGTTCCCTCGCGGTCACTTGATCGGACGATATGGAGCGAGCCCGTCCACGAGAAGCTCTCGATAGACATCCCAATCGACGGTTTCGACGGTCGTGGCCATCGCATCGATGAGTGCTTCAGTGCTCTGGTCGTTACTGACATCCGCACCGATCTGGTCCTCGACAAGCCCTGCCCACTTTTCCAACGCAGTCGCGTAACCGTCGAGCAGACCCTGCGGATCCTCCACGCCCACCGGGGCGGAGGCCGGAAGGTCGGCGACGGTACTCCGCTGACGCTCGAGGACGATAGGCATAAGCTCCGAGACATCTTCGAACAGCAAGCCATGCTCCGTCGGCCCCTCGCTCGCCAAGGTGGCGAACTCCTGAGCGCTGGCGCGCATGAACTCAATGAGAAGGGTAGGGAGGGCGTCGTGGAAGATCTGTCGCACTTCAAGCGGGAAGCTCTCCCAAGTGTCCTTGTTCATAACCCAGCCGAACCCGATGGCGGAGCTCAACCCAACCGGAAGGTAGTGCTTCGCGACATCCCAGAACCCGGATGTGATGTAGGACGGCTGTGACACGACGCAGTCGATCATGTCTCGTTGGAAAGCTTCATAGGTCTCCGCGAGGGGAAAAAAGGTGTTGGACATGCCGATAGACTCGACTTCCCCCTGGAAGGGCGAGCCGGCCGTGCGTGCAATCTTGCCGGCCGCGTCCTCCGGCGTGGTAATCGACTCGTTGCAGATCATGTCCTGTGGGTAACCACCGGTTATCGCGAGTTCCACCACATTATGATCAGCTAGCTCCTTCGAGATCAGACCGGTAGCCTTGTAGTTCTCGACGGTCGCTCCCATCGACTGGAGGTAGCCGCCCGGGTAAGATTTGGCGCTCATAGAACCCGCGTTTGTGAACCAGTTGCCGGCCGGCAGGGACTGGGGTGCGTACTGCAACACGTAAGCCGAGATGTCAGCCACACCGTGCCCGACGCCTGTCAACGCGTCAGGCCCACCGAAGAGTGAACCCGACCAGAAATTCTCGAACGTGATCTTTCCGCCCGTCTTTTCGGTGACCTCGGCCTGAAAAGCGAGCATGCCCTGAGCAGAAGCCCCCCTCTCCGAACTGAGGTCGTGCACGACGAGTTCGATTGGCTCCAGGTCGGCAAGGCTGCCGCTCCCGGTTGCCTCCCCCCCCCGGGAGCAACCAGCGAGAAGAATGCCGGTAATCGCGACAACGCCTACCGCGGTCATGATGGTCTGCTTGCGGGCGGTGAGCACAGTGAACTCCTTTGTTCATAGCTAAGCAGCGGGGACGCGGAGGTGCTCGCCTTCCCGCTTAGGACATCTATACGATCAAGTCGGAGGCGTCAGCACACAAACGATCGTTTGGTTTAATGTATAGTACGAAGATATTGAAGGCAAGCACCGTCATGACCCCTCCTCGGACATCTCGTGGAAACGGATGCTCGAATCCGTAGCGTTCCGAAGGCGACTGGGCGACTGCCTGTGGAACGCCATGGGTCGTCTTGGATTTCGCCGAGCCGGCAGGTGACCTCGGAGAGCCGCTCGGCGGAAACCCGTATTCAGCGAAGGCCGTTATGCAGCGCCGCAGCGGCGTCTGTCTTTGAAGTGATTTCCAGCAGCACGCCATCAGAAGCCGAGATCACGCCCGAACAACTCCTTCATAATCTCGTTTGAGCCGGCCCAGATTTCGGTGACCCGTGCGTCCTTACCCCGCGCGACACGGTACTCGTTCATGTGGCCGAAGCCCCCGTGGAGCTGCAGGCAGGCGTCGAGAATCCCGTTCTGCACATCCGCGCTCCTTGGCTTTGACGGCATCAATCGAGGTGATTTTGCCGCGGCTGTGCGCGTCGATGTAGGCTTGCGCGACGTCGAGTTCGGTGACGAGCTCGGCGATTTTGAACTTTTTGTACTGGTGCGAGCCGATCGGGTTTCTGAACGCCTCCCGTTCGTGGGCGTAGTCGATCGTCTCGAGCAGGATCGCGCACGTGTGCAAGGTTAGAGATGACCCGGAGACCCTCTCTTGCGGGTAACTTCAGTGTGCCGGTTCCCCCGGAACAGTGTCTGCCGCCGAAGTGTCACCAGAGGAGGGAGAACAGCAGGCCCCGCAGGAAGCACGAGCCTAACCGGCGTTCACCTGCCTAACTTTGAATCCCTCCGGCCCCCGGAAGGACCTGCCCCCGCTGCCGAGGCCTTCTCCCCGCTGCGGCACTTCCCTCCGACTCATGATTCGACGCGCGTGCTCCCAACGCCGTTCCCGATGCAGCCAAAGCCTCGACTGGAAATGCCCAGCGAAAGCTAACTTTGGCCACTCAATCCAGTGTAGACAAGTCGCTGCCTGCCGAAGCGCCGGAACTCCCGGGCACGCCAGTGTTCCGGCTGATACTGAGAATCCTGCATGCCGCGGAGTTGGAGTACTCCTCTTTCATGAGCCGAACATACAGGGGGACGTTTCTCAACCAGCCTATGAGGCCCCATTTTTCGTCTTCGGCGCGCCGAATGTCCCATAAGTACGTGTTGGGAAAGTGGCCGGTTGACTGCCCGGGGTCGGCGGGGCCAGCGTAGGAATATGTCCGGTTCCTCCCCGCGCCCGTACCCGTCGGACCTGACCGACGGACAGTGGGAGTTGATCGAGCCGCTGGTGCCGGTGAAGACCGGCGGACGCCCGGCGGTCCATCCGCGCCGGCGGATCGTGGAGGCCATCTGCGTACGTGACCCGGAGCGGGTGCGCATGGCGGATGATGCCCCACGACTTCCCGCCCTGGGACACCGTGTACTGGTACTTCCAGCGCTGGAACGCGGACGGCACCACCGAGGCGATCCACGACGCGCTGCGCGGGGCGGTCCGGCAGGAAGCCGGACGGGACACGGCGGGCCTCGGCCGGGGTCGTGGACTCTCAGTCGGTCAAGGGCGCCGACACCGTCGGGAGCGATTCCCGCGGTTACGACGC
>NZ_JBNHIC010000084.1:0-9895 GCF_059092905.1 Arthrobacter sp. B0427-1-12
CTGAACCGGGGAACGAGCCGGAAGTGGATTCTGAGTCTTAAGGCCGGGGGAGTTTGAAACCGGGGCTGCCGGGCACCTGAGGTGCCCGGCAGCCCGGAATCGCTGGAACCGGAGGCTTACTTGCCCAGCTGTTCCACGACGTAATCGATGCACTTGATCAGGGCGCTCACGTCCTCGGGCTCGATCGCCACGAAGGTGGCGATGCGCAGCTGGTTGCGGCCGAGCTTGCGGTACGGCTCCACATCCACTACGCCGTTGGCCCGCAGCACCTTGGCCACTGCCGCAGCGTCCACCGAGTCGGCGAAGTCGATGGTGGCGATCACGTTGGAACGGTGCTCAGGGTTCGCCACATACGGGGTGGTCAAGGGATTGGTCTCTGCCCACTCGTAGACCCGGCCGGCCGAATCCGCCGTCCGCTTGGCGGCGAAGTCCAGGCCGCCCTGGGCGTTCAGCCACTCGACTTGGGCGTTGAGGGTCACCAGCGTGGACAGCGCCGGAGTGTTGTAGGTCTGGTTCTTCAGCGAGTTGTCGATTGCGGTGGACAGGTTCAGGAAGTCCGGGATCCAGCGGTCGGTCGCGGAGATCTTCGCGGCGCGCTCCAGCGCGGCAGGGGAGAAGAGGCCCAGCCACAGGCCGCCGTCGGAGGCGAAGTTCTTCTGCGGCGAGAAGTAGTAGACATCAGGCTGGGAAACGTCCACGTTGAGGCCGCCCGCGGCGGAGGTCGCATCGATGAGGACCAGGGCGCCTTCATCCGCACCTGCTACCCGCTGGACCGGCGCGGCGACGCCGGTGGAGGTTTCGTTCTGTGCCCAGGCGTAGACATCGACGCCGGCCTCGGCGGACGGGGTTGGCAGGGAGCCGGGCTCCGACTTGATGATGGAGGACGCCTCGAGGAACGGCGCCTTGTCCGTGGCCGAGGCGAACTTGGAGCTGAATTCGCCGAAGGACAGGTGCTGGGCCTTCTTCTCGACGAGGCCGAAGGTGGCGATATCCCAGAAGGCGGTGGCTCCGCCGATGCCAAGGATCACCTCATAGCCTTCCGGCGCTTTGAAGAACTGGCCCAGCCCCTCGCGGATGCTGCCGACCAGGTTCTTCACCGGGGCCTGCCGGTGCGAGGTGCCCAGGATTCCGGGATTCGCCTTCGCCAGTGCGTCGAGCTGCTCCTGGCGGACCTTCGACGGTCCGGCTCCGAAGCGGCCGTCCTTGGGCAGGAGTTCGGTGGGGATGCGGATAGTTGCGTTTTCGCTCATGGCGGCTCCAAACAATTCAGGGCTTTGTGTTGGTTCCTCACATTCTGCCCCAGTGCGGTCCGGCGGAGTTAGTTGAGGACGAATAATTCCCTGCGGCGGGACGCGGCGGGCACGTGGGGATTATCTGGACTCTGTACAAATAAGCTAATCTAAGGGGATGAGCGGCGGCGCGCTCCGCCGCCCGCTGTACCCCGCCTTCCATCCCGCTCTAGGAGCTGAACCGACGTGACAGACCTGATCGATACAACGGAGATGTATCTGCGCACCATCCTGGAGCTGGAGGAAGAAAACATTGTCGCGCTGCGGGCCCGCATTGCGGAACGGCTGCGCCATTCAGGTCCCACCGTCTCCCAGACCATCGGCCGGATGGAGCGGGACGGACTCGTGGTGGTATCCAATGACCGCCGCTTGGAGTTGACGGAAGCGGGCCGCCAGCGTGCCACTGAGGTAATGCGTAAGCACCGCCTCGCGGAACGCCTGCTTGCGGACGTGATCGGGCTGGACTGGGCCTACGTCCATGACGAGGCTTGCCGCTGGGAGCACGTGATGAGCGAGCGGGTGGAGCAGCGCCTGTATGAACTGCTGGGTCGGCCGACGGAATCGCCGTACGGAAATCCGATCCCGGGGCTCGAATCCCTGGGCGGCGAGCCGGCCAGGGGATTCACCGAGGGTGTAATCAACCTGCTGGAAGCCATGCGTGGCTATACCAAGGATTCGGCAGTCACGCTGGTACGGTTGTCCGAGCCGATCCAGGTAGAGCCGGAACTGCTGGCCCAACTGGATGAAGGCGGTCTCCGTCCCGGGGCGAAACTGACGTTGGAAGCGGTGGGCGAATACGTATCCGTCCGCGTTCCGGACATCGAGGGGGCTCTGGAACTGCCGCCAGAGGTCGCTGTACACGTCTTCGTGTCCGTCGCCTGACCAGTCCCCCGGAAACGCGGCGCAGGGACCTTCCTGTCCGCAATCTTGCCTGTCCGCAGACCGGCAGGTACGGCCGGAAGATGCGGCCGGCAATGGCGCGATGACGCGCCGTGATTTCCGCCATTTGGCCGAGCTGGCCATGTTGGATGCGTCACATGCCCCACTAGGCAATATGCATAGTGTGGGCGGTCCATACTCTGAAAATCCTTACAATAACGGCCGTTCTGGCTGTCTCTCCGACTTGTGGGATGTCCCAAGAGTTACCCACAGGGAATATAACGAAATTGTAACCGCCCGTTTTGGCTGTTTATAGTTGAGCCCTGGCGCCGAGACCTAGGCGTTATCGGATCCGCAGCCGAGCCCTGTCAGCGGATGCGATGTTTCAACCCACCTTGACAGGGGCGGAGGACCCATTGAGCGGCAGTTTCTGATCAACGTCTGATCGACTGCCTTGGGGTGAAGTCTCCAAATAACCGCAAAACAACCATGTCCTGCATGGGTGATTTGCGGTGCCTGGAGGCCGAGTTTCTCTACTCGAATCCGACAGCTAACTTCGCAGGCTTCAGGAGAGGGAAACTTTTGTCTAAGCACAAAGCAACGGGAGGCTTCCGTTCAGCCTCCCCGGCAGCCGATCGGAACCCGCGTGGCGGCCAGCATGCCAGCCGCCGGGCCTCCGAAGCCCGTCCGTCCGTCGCGGGCAAGGGCCTGGGCCAGAAGATGGGAGTCGTTGCCGCGGCTTCCGGCTTGGCGCTCACCGTCCTGATGCCTTCGGCCTCTGCAGTGGGGGATCAGCCCGCCGCGGACCAGCCCGCCGCTGCCCCCGTGGTCGAACCGGCCGTCAATGCGAGCGTCTCCGCCGCTGCAGGCACCACGGTCGACTTCACGCGCTCCGGGCTGTCCAGCAGCTTCGATCCGGACGCCAAACTGCATCAGGTAATGGTTGCTTCGGGTGGAGATATCCAGCGAACGGCCGCCAAGGGCACCCTGTCCCAGCCGATCGCGGAGCTCAAACTGACTTCTCCGTTCGGCTACCGTATTTCCCCGATCACCGGCGCAAGCGGCGAACTACACACCGGCCAGGACTACGGCTCCGCCTGCGGAACCCCGGTCCAGACGGCCGCGGGGGGCACTGTGAAGTCCGCCGGATGGCATGCCTATGGCGGCGGAAACCGTGTGGAAGTAGACCATGGCAACGGCCTGGTGACTACCTACAACCACATGTCCGCCATCGATGTGAAGGTGGGCCAGGTGCTGGAGCGTGGGGACGGCGTCGGCAAGGTTGGCAGCACCGGTGCTTCGACGGGATGCCATCTGCATTTCGAAGTGATGCTCAAGGACAAGCACGTGGACCCGCTGGGCTGGCTGTAACCGAGTCCACACCATTCCGTGATCAGAATGTGACATTGGAATAAATCTGTTATAGCGTTCAACCCGTGCCAAATTCGAAAAGGATTGGCACCCTCGAGCAGATTGCCTAGCTCTGCCACTGTCCGAGGTCCGTTCGCATCTTCGCATGGCAGGGGCGGGGGAACCACTTTCGGGCTTCTGGGGAAGCCCTTGGGGTTAAGTCGCACAGCGTACTGGGCTACCAGTGCTGCCGTACGGCCGGATGACTCCCATCCGAATCCGACAGCTCACCTCGCAGGCATTGGGAGAGGTAATCATCCATGTCCGCACGCACTGCCAGCCGCCATCGCGCTGCTACTGTTCGCACCAGCCCCCTGACCACCATTTCCAAGGCCGTTTCCGCCAATGCCGGTTCCTTCGGCCGCCAGGCTGCCGTGGTGGCCGCCGCTTCCGGCCTGGTGCTGGCCAGCGGCGTCTCCGCAAACGCCGCGGGCGCGCCCGCGCTTCGTGAGGCTGTGACCACGCCGCTGACCATCCAGGCCCAGGTGCCAGTCCAGGCCCCGGCCGAGGCTCAAATCAGCTTCGATCGCCCCAAGGTGTCTTCCATTGCTGCACCGGTCGTCGAGCAGACCCCGGCCGTTGAAGCTCCGGCAGCCGAAGCTCCGGCTGCGCCGGCTGCCGCAGCCCCCGCCGCGCCGGCTCGTGCCGCGGCCCCCGCGGTGGCAGCTCCTGCAGCTGCGCCTGCCGCACAGGTCCAGCGCGCCGCCGCACCTGCCCAGGCCGCTCCCGCTGCCCCGGCTGCCGCGCCGGCACCCGCCCCGGCCGCTGCACCGGCACCCGCCGCACCCGCCGCACCCGCTGCTCCCGTTTCCAGCGGCATCGGCGCGGCCCTGGCGGCCTCCGCCATGAGCCAGATCGGTATCCGGCAGGACTGCACCGCAATGGTGGAGAAAGCCCTGCGCTCCGTCGGCAAGTCCGTCGGCGACATCGCGCCGGAGCACTTCTACCGCTACGGCACCGTCGTGTCCGACCCGCAGCCGGGCGACCTGATGATCCGCCCGGGCCACGTGGCCATCTACGTCGGCAACGGCATGGCCGTCAGCGGCGGCTTCAACGGCGGCAATACCGAGCTGCACCCGGCGTCCTACCTGGGCGGCTCCAGCTTCGTCCGCGTCAGCTAAGCGGGCGGGCTGGAAATGACTTCCCCGAACAAGACTGCCCGCCACCGGGCCGAGATCCGGCGCGGCACGGCGCTGGCGTCCGTCGCCAAGTCGGTATCAGGCAACGCCGCAACCATGGGGCGCCAGGCCGCCGTCGTTGTTGCCGCCTCCGGACTGGTGCTGTCCACCGGTGTTGCTGCCAGTGCGGATGATGCTCCGCGTTTGCCGCGCGAGGCTGTGACGTCCGCACTCGAGTTGCAGCCGGCCAGCGTAGCCGTACAGGCATCGCACCAGGTCCAGCTCAGCTTCGAGCGTCCCGGTATTTCTTCGGAGGTTGCGCCGGTCACCGAAGCGCCACAGGCCGAGCCGGCGCCGGCCCAGCAGAAGCCGGTTCAGCAGGTCGCTGCTCAGGAAGCTCCGGCTGAACGGGCCAAGGCCGAAGAGGTTCCGGCCCCGGCCCAGCCGGCTCCCGCCGTCCCGGCCCAGCCAGCCGGAGGGGCAGCCCAGCCGGCGGGAACAGCAGCAACCGCCGCTGCGCCCGGCACGCCTGTGGCCAGCACGCCCGTGACCAGCACACCGGCAGCGGCTCCGGCCGCTTCCGGGCTGGCAGCCACAATCGTGTCCGCAGCCTACGCCCAGCTTGGCGTCACCCAGGACTGCACTGCCCTGGTCACGAACTCGCTGCGCGTGGCAGGCATCAATTTCCACGACTGGCCTGCGGGTTACCTCTCCCTGGGCTCGACCGTGAGCGCTGCCCAGGCCCAGCCCGGCGACCTCGTCTACTACGCCGACGGCGGCATGGGCCTGGCCCACATCGCCGTCTATGTCGGCAACGGCATGGCCGTCCATGGCGGCTGGAACGGCGGCACGACCGCGCTGTTCAGCGTCAATGTCGGTTCCGGTCCGGTGTTCATTCGGGTAGCCGGCTAGCCAAGCGCCAAGACCGCACAGGGTCCGCACTCCACCGGAGTGCGGGCCCTGTGCCGTACCCGGACCCCTCTGGGCCGACCGGCAGGTTGCAGCTTGGTACGGTGCGGTGACGCGCGTGTTGCCGGCCGGTGAAATCTCTTCGGCGCAGCCGCCGCCGGCCGGCGAGAATTAGGGAATCTCAACTTTCCGGGCATACCCTAACTATCAACATCCGAAGTACCACGTCTGTGTTCTCGGGTAGCCGGGGCCTGCAGGCATGATCAGGCTAAGAGGAATGTGCATGCGCACTCTCGTTCTGAATGCTGGATATGAACCGCTGGCGGTCGTGACCTTCCGCCGGGCGCTGGTGCTTGTGCTGGCCGGAAAAGCGAGCGTCATCGCTGAAGATGACGACCCTGTGGTCAGTCCTACCACTATCCTCAACCGGCCGTCGGTCATCCTGCTGAACCGTTACGTCAAGGTTCCCTACCAGGAAGGCGCTGCCGTGACCCGCCGCGGCGTCCTCCGCCGGGACAACCACCTGTGCGCCTACTGCGGCAAGAATGCCAATACCATCGACCACGTGGTGCCGAAGTCCCGGGGCGGTGCGGACAGCTGGGAAAACCTGGTGGCCTGCTGCCTGCGCTGCAACAACCTCAAGGGCGATCTCACCTTGGCCCAGCTGGGCTGGTCGCTGCGCATCGTTCCCAAGCCCCCGCGCGGAACCCACTGGCGGATCCGTGAACTGGAACGTCCGGCGCCGCAGTGGGGTGAATTCCTGGAATCCTTCCCGGCCGCGTGACTGTGTCCGGCTTCGCGGCGACGGCTGCTTCCCATGCCTGACTTTGACGCCATTGTGCTGGCCGGCGGCCGGTCCTCGCGGCTGGGCGGAGTGCCGAAGGCGCTGTTAAAGTACGACGGCGCCACCCTCCTGAGTCGCGCCTTGGACAGTGTGCGCCGGGCGGCTGGGGTCGCCGTCGTCGGTCCGCCGGAGCTCGCCGGGGAGATCGGGGCGCAGCTGTCCACCTTGTCCGGCGGGAACCCGGACGTCACCCGTTTGCCGCCCACGGTGCTGACCCGGGAGGACCCGCCCTTCGCCGGACCGGCGGCCGGAATCGGTGCCGGCGCAGCGGCGCTGCGCGTGCCCGGCCGGGACCTTCCCCCTTATACCCTGCTTCTCGCCTGCGATATGCCGCTGCTCGGCGATCTGCCCGCACGGCTGCTGGACGCTGCACTCCGGCACCCGGAGGCGGAGCTGTGGATGCCGGTGGATGCTGCCGGGAAGGCACAGCCGCTCGCGTCCTGCATCGCCACTGACGCCCTGGCCCGCTGCCTCACTGAAGCCGCCGCCCGTGATCCCGCCGCCGGGGGCAAGGGCCTGGCCGGGATGTCAGTCTTGAAGCTGCTTGCTAGGGTGCAGGTATACGAGTGCCACTTCGCGTCCGGTGCAACCGGCGATGTGGACACATGGGCGGACGCGGAACACTTCGGTATTGCGCGCCCGTAGCCGTGGCCGGAGCAGGCCGGCAGGCGAAGCTACCGAAGGAGGCCCCCCGTGGCGGAGAATCCCGAAGCGCCGGCGAGGACCGGCGATGCCGGAGCGCAGGAACCGGCACAGCAGGAGATCAGCCAGCAGGAGATCCTTGAATCCTGGGTCGCCGAGCTGCTCGCGGCCCTCGAGCTGGAAGAAACGACGATCGACATCGACGCCGTCCTTGGCCTGGCTGGGGAAGCCGCGCACGCCGTCGTCCGGCCTGCCGCGCCGCTGACCACCTTCATCGTCGGGTATGCAGCCGGACTGGCGGCCGGCAGCGGGCAGGCCTCGGAGGCCGTGGCCATGCGCTCGGCCAGCGCAGTCGCCAGCCGACTGTGCAAAGGCGACGGTCAGTGATGGGGAACCAGGCCGTGACTCCGGCCGCCGGGGGGAGGAGCACGGACGCAACGATTGTGGACATGCCGTGGGCCGAGGCCTACCGCACGGCGTACCGCGCCGCCGGACCGCTGCCCTTCCAGACGGTGCCGCTGGCCCAGGCGCTGGGGCAGACCCTGGCATCCGACATCACCGCACTGCAGGGCATTCCCCACTATTCCTCCTCCGCCATGGATGGCTGGGCGGTAGCCGGGGACGGGCCGTGGGCCGTCCTGGAACCCAAGCCGGAGGCCCTGCCCTGGGAAGCCCATGAGTCGGCGGTCGAGCGGCTGGAGCCGGGACAGGCCGTCGCCATCCTGACCGGCGGGGCCATTCCCGAAGGCACCACCGGCGTGCTGCGCTCCGAACATGGTTACACCGAAACCGAGGGCGGGCGCAGCATCCTGCACCGCAATTCACGTGCCGCCCCGGACGAGCCGCACGAGGGCCAGCACATCCGTCCTGCCGCGGAGGAAGCGCGGCCCGGCGAGCTCACCATCAGCGCCGGAAAAGTCCTGAACCCGGCGCACATCGCCCTGGCCGCCGTCTGCGGCCACGACACACTGCCGGTCCTTCGCGCGCCGCGGGTGTCCCTGCTGCTGACCGGGGACGAGGTGATCGAGGCCGGGCTGCCGAAGCCGGGCCAGGTCCGGGATACCTTCGGCCCGCAGCTGCCCGCGCTGGTGGGCATGATGGGCGGGCACGTGGATACGGTGCGGCGCGCGCCGGACATGCTGGACGACGTCGTCAGCGCCCTGGGCTCGGAAGCCGCCGACGAGACCGCGATCACCCGCGCCTACAGCGACGTGGTGATCACCACCGGCGGGACCGGCACATCCTCCGCGGACCATATCCGCCGGGCGGTGGAACTGCTGGACGGGGAGTTCCTGATCCACAGCATCGCGATGCGTCCAGGCCATCCGACGCTGCTCGCCCGCCTGGGCGACGGGCGGTTCCTGGTGGGGCTGCCCGGCAATCCGCTGGCCGCCATGATGGCCTGCCTGACGGTAGTGCAGCCGCTGCTCGCCGGCCTGCGCGGCGCCGCCGAACCGTGGCTAGGCACCGTGCTGGCGGGCATGGACTTCGACCCGATGCCGGGCAGGAGCCGGCTGGTGCCGTATTGGCTGGAGGAAGGCCGGGCCGTCCCGGCGCAGTACACCCACTCCGGAATGCTGCGCGGACTGGCCGATGCCCACGGGGTCATGATCATTCCGGCGGAAGGCTGCATCCGGGACCAGGCCCTGCGCACCATCGAGCTGCCGTGGTAGGCCCTACTCTGGTAGGGACGGTTGTGGATATGGAGGTCAAATGGGCAGGGTCACCCAGCGCCGGAAGGTGCTCAAGCTGAGCCTGGAGGCCGGTCCACGGCGGCGCGAGGATGTGCTGGCCGCGGAGGAGCCCCTGGAGATACGCATCAACGGCACCGCATTCAGCGTCACCATGCGCACTCCCGGGGACGATTTCGACCTCGTCGCCGGTTTCCTGGTGTCCGAGGGCGTGGTCTGGAGCGCCGGCCAGCTGGACAGCATGCGGTTCTGCGCCGGAGAGGACGAGCAGGGCCGCCAGACGTTCAACGTCGTGGAGGCCCGGCTGGCGCCGGACGTTCAACTGCCGGAAACGTCGCTGGAGCGGCACGTCTATACGTCCAGTTCCTGCGGGATCTGCGGCACCGCCTCCATCGATGCCGTCGCCAAGAGCTCGCATTTTACGTACGACGCCGGGACGTCGCCTGCCGCCAGCGACGGCAGGATCCGGCTGGACGTGCTGCTGTCCCTGCCGGACCGGCTGCGCGAGCAGCAGAAACTTTTCGACCGCACCGGCGGGGTCCACGCAGCCGGATTGTTCACGCTGGATGGAACGCTGCTGTGCCTGCGCGAAGATGTTGGCCGCCACAATGCGGTGGACAAGGTGGTGGGCTGGGCCCTGCGTGAGGGCCGGCTTCCGCTGCGCAATACCGTCCTGCAGGTATCGGGACGTGCGTCCTTCGAGCTGGTGCAGAAGGCGTATCTGGCGGGTATCCCCGTGCTCTCGGCGGTGAGCGCGCCGTCGTCGCTGGCTATCGAGTTGGCCGAATCGGTGGGGCTCACGGTTGCCGGGTTCAGCCGGCGGAACAGCATCAATATTTATTCACATCCGGAACGCGTGGCCCAGGATGTCTCCGCGGGCGTCTAGGCTTGGGGAGTGACCACTGTCACGGCGGCATTGCGGCCGGTTCACCATGGCCGGCGCCGGTGCCGTCAGCCCGTTGTGGGCAACGACGCCCGCACGTCACGCTGCCGGGTGCTCGAGGCAGCAGAGCCAGGAGGGAAACCGTGGATTTTGTGAGGCGGAGTGCGCCGGTTGCGGACATTGACGAGAGTGAGCTTGAGGTTCATGAGCCGAAGAGGGCCGCGGCCGGT
>NZ_JBNHIC010000085.1:0-9744 GCF_059092905.1 Arthrobacter sp. B0427-1-12
GTGCCCGGCAGCCGCCGCCGCGTCCTGACCCTGATTAACAAGCCCATGTACCCATGGTGCCCTCTTCCCTCTAGGCGGCACACCCCCATCCCGGGGACAGGGAGCAAAACCCCCGGTGCCGGGCCGCCCTCCTGCGTTCCGGTGCCGGGCCGTCCCGGGTCCGTGGTGCGGGCGTACGGTTACCCCAAGTTTGAGGATGTCGCCCGCGGGGCTGTGATGCCACGATGGTGGTGTCAGGAGGCGATCCTCCTGCACGGGGCAGAGGCCATCCAAGGGGGAAAGGAGCCCGCCGTGTCCACCCAGCCGGTGCGTATTCGCCGGACCATGACCGCTTCAGCGCTCATTGTTGCCGGCATCTTCAACACTGTCGCGTTCGCCGTGTGGCCGTGGGGCCGGGACGGCACCGAGGAAGCCTTCGTCGAGGCGGTCACGGGCAGCTCCTCGGCCGGTCAGCTCGGGATGCCTTCGTTTGTGGTTAACCACTACCCGGTTCGGCAGACCGTTTAAGAACCGTTTAAGACAGGTAGAGCGGGCCCTTGTAGACCCAAAGTAAGCATGCGAATGTTTTGCGTACATCATTACTTCACGCGCGGGGTCCATCGCGGAAAAGAGTTCATCATGCGTTTTTCTTCCTTGGTGGCCGCGGCGGCGCTCGGGCTCGTCGTCACGCTGGCACCGGCCGGTCCGGTATTCGCTGGTCCCGCCGAACGGCAGGCCGCCTGTACGGCGCTGGGCGGAACGCTCAGCGGCAACGGCAATAATCAAACCTGCACGGTCACGACTGTCGTCGTGGGTCCTGATGTTGCATCAGGGGATCCGACGACCACGTTCAGTGCGGACCGCCCCGTGGGTGATCCTGTCATCGTGGACACATCGCTTCCAGCCCGGCAGCCAAATCCCACGGTGACAACCGAGGAACACAATGTCGGCGAGGCGGCCGTCGTCCGGACCGAGCGCGCCGGCACCCCGGTTGTGACCCAGGAAGAGCGCAATGCCGGCGAGGCTGTCAGCGAGGACGTTGTTGTTCCCGGCACGCCCACGTCCACAACCCGAACGGAGCAGGGCACGCCGACGAGCACGCAGACGCCCACGGCCACCAATTGCCGCAGGGTGAACGACGAACGGGCAGCAAGGCCGGTGGAGAGGTGCGAGAGGGCCGTTCTGACCACAACGACGACCCCCACAACGATCGTCACCACGACGACCACCCCGCAGGAACGGGTCACCACGACGACCCAGCCGCGGGAGACGCTGATCACCACGACGACGCCGTTCACCGAGGTCTTCACCAGCACCCAGCAGCGTGAATCGTGCACCACCACGACGTACCAGACGGTGATCGCCACGATGACGACGCAGCAGACGGAGCGCACGGCGACCACCTCGCAGCCGACCACGCGGACCACGACCACCACGACCACGACGTTCACCTTCCCCCGCGGCACCGACGTCCCCACCCCCAACGGCACTCCGGTGGTGACGACGTCAACGGCTCAAGGGACTCCAGTGGTGACGGAAGCAGTGGTTCCCGGCACTCCGATCGTGACCACCGGAACCCGGCCCGGCCCTGAGGAAGCGGACATCGCGTGCGTGCCGATCGCCCCGGTGGTAACGGGCACCGAGGGGGAAACGCGGCAGGAGGTTACGACGGCGACCGTGCCCGCAGAGCCGGTTGTCACCGTGACCCGTGAGGATATCGAGCCGCTTGTCGCCGAGACCGAAGCCCCGGGAGCGCCGATTGTAACGACCGACGTCCGCAGCACCGGTGAGACCTGTGTCAAGAACCCTTCAACCGTGGAGCAGCGGCGCAACGCCTGCTAAGCGTTAGCCCCGAACCAGATTGCCCACGGCTGCCGCCTTCCATCCAGGAGGGCGGCAGCCGTCATGATTACGCTCCGATTTCCGCCGGTGGCTACGCGGGCGGGTTTTCGGGCTCGGTGAAAGGACGCAGCTGGCGTCATCAACGTTCTGCGCGAAGTGGGCGCCCAGGACCCGCTGGGGCAGGTCGGCAGTGAGTACCTGACCAAGAATCTGCGAACAGATCGGGCTGCAGGCCGGAGACCGGGCTGATGGAGATGGATGATTTCACCCGGTCCTGAGACATTCGGATGAAAGGTTCGATCACGTCCGCCGCTGAAGGCGATCTGAAGGCCGCGAACCGGGCCCAGCGGATGGCCCGCCTGCTGATCGGCGAACACCGAAGCGCCTGATCACCGCCGGCAGTGCCGGGCCCGGTGCTGCGGATAACCGTGGGCCATTAGCCGCCGAGTAAGTCGCCAAATGGACGACCTGTCATATGCTCTGTTATCGGCTTTCCTGACAAGTGGGCGATGGGAGGGTTTCTAGGTCCGTAGCGATGATCCGGTCTGCGATGAATAACAGCTGCATCAGCGTCCGCGGCAGGTTAGATGTTGACTAGGAGTCGGTAGAGTGCGGCGTGGACGTTCGCCGGGAACATGGCAACCAGCAGCAGGGTCAGTCCGTCTGCCGCCCACGGCGCCGTCCGGCGGTGGAATAAACCAGCGGCTGCAGTCCTGCGGTCGCCTGGATCCAGATCACCAGGGCTGCCGCGCAGCCAGCCAGCAGAAGACCCGCGGCCAAACCCCACACCAATCTCGCTGCCGGCCCTCCCGCATTTTTCGCCATGCCTTTACAGTGTGCGGGGTGATGAGAAGCGCATGAACAAGCTGTGAAGGACTTCTCATGCTCCACCGGTTTGAGATCGGGCCTTCCCGCGGGGTGCGGTGACACGGTGCATGAACACACCGGAACCGGCGGTTTTTCATGCAGTCATCCGCTGCTGGGCTGCTCCTACTCGTTCACGCTAAAACTTAAGGGCAGGGGTTCGCCCCGGCCCTTCCGTTCGGCGATGATGCCGTAGGCATCTGGGCGGCGGTGAGCGGCAAAGTCGAAGACACCTTCGCGGTAAGGCTTGGACATCTCCAGATCCGCCCTAGCAACAATTACTTCATCATTCTCACCCGAAGCCTTCGCTAGGATTTCTCCGCTTGGAGCCACCACTGCCGATCCTCCGATCAGGTGGTTTCCATCCTCCAGGCCTGATTTGCCGGCAGCAGCAACAAATACTGAGTTCTGATACGCTCCGGCCTGGATCGAAAGAAGATGCGTAAACATCTTGGCGTGCGGTTCTTCCTGCCAGCCCGGCACGAAATCGGGAGTGTTGTATCCCAGGAGGACGACCTCAGCACCCTGCAGTGCTAGCGCCCGATATACCTCCGGCCAGCGCCGGTCGTTGCACAGGCACATCCCCACCTTCGTCCCGTGGAAATCGAATACTCCGAAGCCGAGGTCCCCTTCGATGAAGTACTTCTTCTCGAGGTGCTGGTTCGGCAACTCCGGCCGGTTATCCGCATGGCCGGGCAGGTGCATCTTGCGGTATTTTCCGACGATGTCGCCCGTCTTGTTCACCAGGATGGACGTGTTGTACCGCTTGCCGTCGCTCGTCAGTTCGGCATAGCCCAAGTAAAAACCGACTCCGAGCTGTTGCGCGCGGTTAAAAAGCGGCTGAACGTCGCTATTGGGCATGGACTTTTCGAAATACCCATCGACCTCTCCGTCGTCGAACCAGGTGCGAGGGAAGAACGTGGTCAGAGTCAGTTCCGGAAAAACCACGAGATCGGCGCCTCGTCCGGCTGCCTCTTCCAATAGCCTGATGAGGCGTGCGATGACTTCCGGTTTCGAGTCATTGGTATTGATTCCACCGACCTGTGCGACTGCCAGTGTCAGGTTAGGCGTCAATTTCGCTCCTTGTTGTTTTGGATGTGTTCTTGTCTGCCATAGGTCTTTTACAGGCAAGCTAGGAGCCCCTGCTTTCAGGGGCAGCTGAGGAGCGGTTCCCGTAAGATAACGGTCCCGATACCTAGGTCGGGAATCCTCCTCGCCTCTGGCAAAACTCAATGGTTGCGAGTTAGTTAGCTGCGGATTAGGGAGGCTTCCTAAGTGTTGCGCGAATGATCATCGCGGCTGTCCAGATACAGGCTCGGCAACCTCGAAGCGAGGGCCGAGAGCTCCTAGCCGAAGACCGGGGCGTAGATTGCGCCATGGGAGCGCGGAGGGGTCAGCCGGGAAGGGTCCCGGAGCCAGCGCGACTATGATGCGACCTGCGATCCCGGTGTAGCCACCGCGAAAGTGCACGGAGCTCTTTACCACGAGGATGTTCTGCTCCTCCGGACAAACTCCCGCGGCACGGAACTGGTTGCGGTCCATGATTTGGGCCTTGTGGCTATTGACGACAACCTGCACATTGCCCTTGCGCAGAAGAACGGAAGGCCCGACGGACAGCTCGTTTCCGTGCATCATGGGACCGTCGAAATGCACCCGCCCGTCCGAGATCGCGACGACATGGAAGGATTCGGTGAACGGACCGTCGCCATTGGTTGGGGAACCGGGAAACGAGACCGTCACCGTTTGGCCCCGCCCAGCGGCGATCGCAACTTCGACGACGTCTGGAGCCCACATGGCAGCGAATGCACTGGATGCAACGTCTCGACGGATGAGCTCACGGAGCAATCCGGTAGTGGTAGCGTCACCACCAGCCCCCGGGTTGTCCTGTGTGTCGGCGATGACCACCGGCGCTTGGCCGTCTTCGACTGCTTTGATCGCCTCGTCCAGAGCCTCTGCGGCAGGTAACGCGGTCAGGCAAAACTCGGGTTCGAGTTTGTGGATGGCCGCTGCGATGCCCTCGACGGCCTCGGAGAGCTGCTTCTCATCGACCCCGTAGCCAAAGACGCAAGGCTGGCACTCTTCCACGTCGGCGGCAGGAAACGCCATGGCGATCGACAGGACAGCGTCCCGGCCGCCGGCAGACTTCAGCAATCCGTAAGCTGTACGCGCTGGGCCCTCCATCGTGCTTCCCGAAATGGTCGGTATCAGGAAGTCGATACAGTGCACGCTCATTGACATCTTCTCGCCAGCGATAATGCGTCGTAGCAGTCCGGCCGCTGACCGGCCGGTGTCGGCCATGTCGATGTGCGGGTATGTTCTGTACGCCACCATGGCGTCCGCCGTATCGAGCATCAAGTCGCTCACATTGGCGTGCAGGTCCAAGCTCACGACGATCGGGACGTCATCGCCGACCGCTGCCCGCACCCTACGGATGATCTCGCCGTCGCCGTCTGTGTGTTCTTCGGAAACCATTGCGCCGTGCAAGTCGAGGTAGACCGCATCCGGGGCTTCCTTGGCGCAGGCACTTGTGATCATCTCCGTGATGCGTTCGAACGTGGAAGCCTCCACTGGACCAGAAGGGGATGCAGCACACCAGATCACGGGGAGCAACTCCCACGTCGGGTCTGCGTCGAGGACAAAGCCGCCGAGCGGGATATTAACGGAGGCGAGGCTGAGTACGTCTTGGCCCAGGTGCATCCGGGGAAATCCCTCACCGTTCTCGAAGTTCTCCCACCGTGCGGGAGATGGAGCGAAGGTGTTGGTCTCATGCAAGAAGCCTGCAATTAATACACGTGTCATGAGGCGACCTCAACTTTTTACGGCGAAGGGTAATAGGCAGAAATAGCAGGGCGACGATCGAGACAAGCAGGAGTCCGACCATGGTCAGCAGACCGCCCTGAGTGGTTCCGGTCGCTTCTCGGACGAAACCCATGATCGTCGGCGCAACGAATCCTCCAAGGATTCCGATCGTATTGATGAATGCGATGCCCCCGGCAGCAGCAGTACCCCCGAAATGATGGCTTGGTACGGCCCAGAAAACCGTGTATGCAGCCCACACAGCGCAGACAGCGATGCATAACGACACGAAGGACAGGAGGAAGTTTGACGAAGTAAGGGCAGCGGTCGTCAGCCCCCCCCCGCTGCGATGAAAGCGGGAATGATCGAATGCCATTTCCGTTCTTGAAACCGATCCGAACTGCGCGAAAGGAGGATCATCGTGGGTATCGTCAGTGCGTACGGGATCGCAGTAAGCAGACCGATGGAAAAGGTTCCCTGGACGCCGTTGTCCTTCAAAATGGTCGGCAGCCAGAAGCTGACCGCGTAGATGCCGCACATGATGCCGAAGTACGCCACGGCCATGACGTAGACACTTGGCTCCCGAAGGGCATCGATGAACCGGTGCGTTCCCTGTTCGGCGCTCGATTGGCCAACGGCCTTTGAAACGACTGACTTCTCAGCGTCACTCAGCCACCCCGCTTGGTCCGGGCGGTCCGACACAGCCTTCCAGAAGATGTAGCCCAATAAAACACACGGAAGACCCTGGATGAGGAACATCCACTGCCAGCCGGCCATCCCGCCGAGGTTATCGGTTGCAGCGATGATGGCGGCAGAGACACCGGAGCCCAGAATCGACCCGATAGGCCCCGCCAGCATATAGACACCCATAACGGCGGCCATGCGCCGCGCAGGGTACCAGTAGGTCAAATAGAGGATGATTCCAGGCGCAAAGCCGGCTTCGAAGATCCCGAGCAGAATGCGAAGGACGTAGAAGCTTGTCTCGTCACGAACGAACAGCATGGCGGCGGAGGAAAGCCCCCATAGCATCATGATCCGGGTGATGGTACGACGCGCGCCGATCCTGTGCATCAGCATGTTGCTGGAGATCTCTAGGAACGCATAGGCCAGAAAAAACAATCCAGCGCCGATTCCGAAGACGGCTTCAGTTAGCGCTGGGATGTCCTCCTGCATGTGAAGCTTCGCAAAACCGATGTTCACTCGGTCGAGGTAAGCGAACGTGTAGCAGAGCAAGAGCAACGGCAGTAGTCGCCGGTTGATCTTCCGATAGACAGAATCTTCGTTGACGACGGCTTGGCTTCCGTCAATACGCCCTTGGGATGTGATTGGCATAACGCCTCCTCTCTAAGGTGCTGAACAGTCTAGGACGTAGAGCCACGAGGGCCTGAAACTGTAGGAAACTGCGGTAAGAGGGCTAAAAAGGTTGGAATGACGCTCTGAGAGGAAGTCATGCGAAAGATGGGCGCACTTGAAGTCCATGCCACCGATCTTGAAATAGTGGACGCATTACAGATCGCCCCGAGAGCCAGCTGGGCATCGGTAGCTCGCGCCCTGGGAGTGTCCGAAGTGACCGTTGCCCGACGCTGGAAAAGCCTGCAGGCTCGTGGACTGGCATGGACCAGCGTCGCCCTGCATCCTTCGATGTCTCAGGGTTCATTCATCGAAGTGCGATGCGAAGCGAAGTACTTGGACAGGCTATTGGCATCGCTGAGCAAGCACCCTGACGTCATTACCGTTGGTCAGACGACAGGCGACTTCAACCTATTTTGCATAACGGTCGCAACAGCGCTCGATGAGGTCCTGCGATGCGTGCATGGCGGACTCCCGGAACTTCTCGATGCTGTCCATGTGAGAATCAGCCTCTTCCGACAAATGACAGGTGGGGTCGATTGGCGCCAAGGCATTCTGTCAGCATCCGATGAGAAGCAACTGCAGGATGAGCACCATGTGAGTTCCCCGGAATCGATCTCAGGTCTATCGATAGGCGACCGCAAACTGTTCCTGCTGTTGGGGATGGACGGACGACTTTCACCGGCAGACCTGGCACGAAACCTCAATAGAACCCCCGGAATGGTCCGCAGACGGCTGGCACAGCTGGAGGCCAGACATCAGATCGTCTTCCGATGCGACGTGGCTCGGCCCGCCTTCGACCTGCCCCTGGGAATGCTCATCCTAATGAAGGCTCCACCTCTCAGCGCGGAGAGCACAGCAAGACTTCTCGGACGGCGGCGAGAGACTCGGTTCTGTGCATCCGTGGTCAGCACCGCAAACATCATCTTGGTCGTCGGGTTGCACGACCTCGCCGACGCCGAACGCGTCCTCGGAGACCTGTCCCAGGAATATAAGGCCATCGACGTACTTGATCGAAGGATCGTCACTCGGATGGCCAAGATTTACGGGCGAATCCTTGACACTGAGGGCAGGTCCGTCGATGTTGTGCCCGTCGATCCATGGGCTCGTTCCATTCAGATGTGAATCGGCGGCCGACGCTTTCCAGATGCTGCACGTTAGCCAAGCTTCCCCCATGGGCATGATCTTCATCCCCTCGACCGGCGGCCGGGTCCACTGCCCGAAGGAGCAAAAGGACATACTCAACGGAATGAGTGTCCTCGAGAAGACCGTCCAGCTCGTGGACACAAGCTGTCTCATAAGCTTATGAGGAACAGCTGCCTAGGAAATTCCGGCCGTTAGCTCTCAACCGCAGTCCCGGGTCGCTCGACCGCCAGCACGGATAAGACATATGCGCTGTTATCGGTGCTTTCCTGTGAATACCGAGTGCGTGGATCGTGCCGGTCAGCCGGGGCCAGGGCTCAGGGCGAGGTCAGATCTTGAGCCGGGTTTGGGGTCCATGGCTGAGGTGGGACCCGCACCCGTGGGGACGGTTCCGGGGGGTCGGCTCGGGGCGGGAGCAGGCGGAGCTTCTGCGCCGGAATGAGGTTCTGCGGATGGGGACAGGTCCGGGCCGGGGCCGTGTCGTGGAGCGGGCAGTGCGGATCCCCGGCGCCGGAATTGGCTGTTTGCCGGCTGTGGCTATTTCCGGTTGCGTCCGGTTCTGATCCTGTGGGCGTTCGAGCGGAGCTGAATGATCCTGGCCGCACCCGCGGCGGCCACGAGGATGCCTCCGGCGACGGCGGAGATGAACATGGCCATGCTCAACGGGATGGTGGCATCCAGACCGAGGAAGAGGATCCGGGCAGGTTGCTGGTTCTGCAGGAGGAAGATGATCAGCAGCAGCAGCGCAAGCAGGGCAACGATGACAGCGGCCCACACCATACCGGTACGGGTTGTGCGGGGTTTGGAGGCAGGCGGCACCCTGTTCGAGTGTGCCCGGGGGTTCTCAGAGGGTATTGGGTTCGATGCCATGGTGGTTCATCCGGTAAAAGGGGGGGGCCGGTGCGGTGTTCTGCATCCGGCACTTCCTGCCCTGGCATCAGGATACCCCCGCAGCACCCCTCCCCGGCAGGCCTCACGCCCGAGGCAGCGCCGGCCGCCTCCGGAGGCCGGCGTTGACGGACCCGAGGACCTCTTTTCCGGTGGCGGGGCAGTCCTTTGCTCGTCCGGGGATCGGGTTTTCCGGGTGATCCGGCCGGGACAGCTGGGGGTGGCGGTGGGAAAATGCGGTTATGAGCATCAATGTTTCATCCGGTGAGCCGGCCGTGGATACTTCGCCCGAGTCGGTGCTTCGGCTCACCTCCGTGGTTGCGGTTTCGCGTGAGGTCTACGCGGAGAAGGCCCCGGACCGGTACACGGTGTCGGCGGTGTTTTCCAGGCGGGTCAATCCGGCCGAGGCAAAGCTGATTCAGGGACCGGCGGCCCATGAGCGGCTGGCGGAGCAAGGCTACGGGCACGTGAGCCTGGTGATCGATGACCGGCGGCTGGAGATTGTGAACACGAACCTGGAGGAGCTCAAAGCCGGGCTGGCCTCCGTGATCGGCTCCCTGGTCCGGGAGATCAGCGAACAGACGCGCCGTGAACAGCTCCAGCGCGACGAAGCGGCCCTGCTCAAGAGTCAGGCCGGGGAGGTCCGCCGCAAGGAAGTCGAGGAACTGGCCCGGCAGATCTCCTTCGACTGACTACCCGCGGTACCGCTACCCGCGGTATTGCTGGACGAGCGGGCACCTGAACGGGTCGCCGGATCTGAGGCCTACCTGGTTGAGGTACCGCATGATGGTCCCGTAGGACTCCCACAGGGAGGTTTCCGTGTACGGGACGCCGTGTTCGCGGCAGTACGCGCGCACGGTATGCCGGACCCTGCGCAGGTTC
>NZ_JBNHIC010000086.1:0-9526 GCF_059092905.1 Arthrobacter sp. B0427-1-12
AAAGGTGATGGTCTTGATCATCGTTCGTCGTCTCCTCCGGGGGTGGGCGCTTCGTCGGAAAATCCCACGCTATCAAGCGAACGGTCGGTTGGGGAACAGCGGAAGCCATCGAACCACCGGGGTAGGGGTCCGTCAAGGGCGGCGAGCGGGTCGGCGAGGTTCGCGTGGACTGGGGCCGGTATCAGCGCCTCTCGCTCGTCGTTCGATCGGAGGCAGCGGTGTTGACCACCAAACAAACAGGCGGTAGATTCACCTACGGGTATCCGCACCTGAACATCGAGAGCTGAAACGAGGATGCCATGAGCCAGCCGACACCGTTGGAGCAGCGGAAATCCTGCGGACCTCGCCGCGGGCCGCGCCGCAGGCGCAGTGTGATCCTACGTTTCACGAATCCACGAACGCACCTACCGACAGGGACCAGCGGGGCGGTCACTGACATAGAGAGGCACACTCATGGGACACAGGTCGAGGGAAAGGTCGCCTACATTACCGGGGCGGCACGAGGGCAGGGGCGTAGTCACGCCGTTCGGCTCGCGGAAGAGGGAGCCGACATCATCGCGGTCGACACGACGGCGATGATCGGGACGGTTCCGTACCCGCTCGCGTCAGCCGACGATCTCGCCGAGACGGTGCGGCAGGTAGAAGCGGTCGGAGGACGAATCGTCGCGCGCGACGCGGACGTGAGGGATTCCGCAGTGATCTCATCCGCAGTCGAGGCCGGCGTATCCGAGTTCGGAAGTCTCGACATCGTCGTTGCCAATGCAGGCATCTTCTCGCCGGCCGACAGCCTCCGGATGTCCGACGAAACCTGGCAGGACACGATCGACGTGAACCGTCGTGCGAATGCAGATCGAGGACTGGTATCGACACTGGCTGACGTTCACGCGCAAGGCATCGCCGAGCGAGGCCTACATGATCCACTTCCTGATGCGTAATGTGCCGGAGAATCCTGCGCGGCCCTCGATGGTCCACTCCGATTGCAGCTTCCACAACGTGATGCGCAAGGACGACCGTCCCACGGCGCTCCTGGACTGGGAGACTGCCCATCTGGGGGACCCGGCCGAGGATCTCGCGTACGTCCAGGACGTGGTGACGGAATACATGACTTGGGACCAGTGGATGGAGCACTACCGGCGGCACGGTGGCGTCGACGCGACTGAGCAGCAGATCGCCTTCTACAAGGTGTTCATTGCGTTTCGCAACGCCTGCACGACAAACAAGGCGGCGGCGCGCTTCCTGGAGGGTTACGTCAACGTCCGACAATTGCCCCTGGGATACGAGTTTTCAGCACGGTTCCGACGCGACGGCATCCGTGCGATCGAAGATTATCAACAGACAGACTCGAGGAGTCTTCAGAACGGAGTGCGATAGTGACCAACGACCAAATGACACCGATCGTCCTGGACGGTGTGAGCAACTTCCGCGACCTGGGTGGCCACCGTACCGTTGACGGCCGTCATGTTCGTCGCGGACGGGCCTTTCGCTCCAATAGCCTCGACCGCTTGACCCCGGCCGGCCGCGAAGCAATCCGGCGACTAGGAGTCCGCGCCGTTGTCGACCTCCGGGCGGCCTCGGAACGTGAGGCGAACCCGGCACCTGATCTTGAGGGTGTGCGCTACATCGTTTCGGACAAGCAAAGCCCCAGTGATGTCGCTCAGTCGATCCTTACCTTGAACGACGCGCCGGAGAACGAATGGCGCGAAGGATGGAAGAAGTTCTACAACGCGTTGCCCATCGCTTTCGCTCCCGAATATCGGCAGCTGTTCCGCGTCCTTCTCGATACGGAGGATCCGGTCGTGGTGAACTGTTCGGCCGGAAAGGACCGGACGGGAGTCGTGTCCGCGCTCCTTCTGTCCAGCCTCGGTGTTCCCCGGGAGACGATCGTGGCTGACTATGTCAGCAGCGACAGAGGGTTGGGTACCAACCGCGCCGTCGTCCGGATGTTGTCGGACGACATGTCGGACCGGTTCGGCGAACTCCCCGACTACGCGCGGGCGTTGATGCTGGGCGCCGACCCGTACTTCTTGAAGGTGACTCTCGAGAAACTCGACCAGGACTACGGATCCGTGAACGGATACTTGGAGATGCGCTTGGGCGTGAGCCCGGTCGAGCTCGAGCGTCTTCGCGAGGTGATGCTGGAGCCATGATTCGACCAGTGAAGGATGGGTTCGTGGCGCGTCTGCGCGTGTCCGAGACTCCCTCGGTCCGCCACTGGATGGGGACCCCTTGCCGCTGGAGGTCGGGTTTACGGTGAGGACCATGACTGAATAGGTCGCGGATGGCAACTGGACCGACACGCGTCATGAGGTGTGCGAGGACGTGATTGCCAAGATCACGATCAGCCGGCCCGAGGTCCACAACGCCTTCCGGCAGCAGACGATCTGGGAGATCGCGCGGGCGCTGACGATGGCGGGGGACGATGAGTCGGTCGGCGTGATCATCCTGACCGGTGAGTGTGACGAGGCCCTTCTGTTCGGGCGGGGACCAGCGCGTGCGCGGCGACTCGGGCTGGACGGGGAAGCCACTGGCGGTTCGACGTCACGGAACTGCACGTGCAGATGCGTCGCACGCCGAAGCCCATCGTTGCGATGGTCGCTGGGTGGGCGATCGGCTGCGGTTTCGCGGCCAGCATCCTGTCGGATCTCGTCGGTCCGAAGAAGGCCAAGGAGACTTCGTTCATGTACCGTCAGTACGACGCGCACTAGTAGTACTTTGTTAGGTTTTCCGGCGAGGGTCTTTTAATCCGCCGGCGGTCCTGTTAATTTCCTGTCCGTTCCCCGGTCCAACAACACCGGACTCCAGATGACGCCCTGCGGCGAGCGGAAGCGCTTGCCCGGAAGATCAATCTTCTCCTCGACACCATCATGGACGCGTCCGGTCAACCGTACGAATACCAAGCGATCTGCGATGGCGCCAATAAAGCGGGCTACTTTATCTCCCGCAGCCGGTGGTCGCTGCTCAAGAACGGCAAGGTCCAGCACGTCCCGGACGAGTGCCTGCGCGCCATTGCAACGGTTTTCGATGTGAATCCCGAATACCTCCTCCAGGAGGACGGCCCGCTTCCCGAACAGGTTAAAGTCCTGCTTCCACAACTGCGGATCAAGAGGCTCTCTGAAGTACACGATTTCGCCGCCAGGGCACTGGGCCATGTGGACCCTGAACGGTTTGAGGCCATTGCGAAGGTCTTGGACGAGGCTATCCAATCATGACGACCGGCACGGACACGAAGGCGGCAAGGCGATGGCCAATCAGAGGACTGCGGAAATGACCAACAGAACTTCTGCTGCCGCGCAAAACTCGACGTCCTCCGTTCCTGAGTCGTGGGCGCTGTGGGTGGCCGCCGGCGCCTGCGCTGCACTTCTGGCAGTTGTCGCAGTCGTCATTGTTGGCTTGTTCTCTCGCAGGCATCACCAGGGGACGCTGACGCCCCGATGAAGGAGACCAACCCAATGCCGGAGCCCAGAGATTTGGCCGCCAGTTCTGAATGGTGGACGCGCACCCAGTGGGCGCTGGAAGCCACAGTCTCGGGGAACGTAAGGCTGAACGACTACGGCCTCAAGATGCTCGGCGCTCTGGCGAAGAGCGAGATGGCGGATTCCGAGGAAAAGGCGATGTTGGATGCAGTCTGGCAAGTATCGTCCACCGGGATGCACGACGAGGCCATCGACCAACTGATCGAGGACGTCAGAGCGGTGAAAAACCCCTCAGAGTCAACGGACGCGTCGCCGCGCATTTCCGACGCTGATGAAGACGAGGCGTCGGCATCAGTCCGCCACAGGGCAAGAACTTATCGCAGGACCTACGATCCGGCGAACAAGGAGCAGGTGCTCTCCACCCTGCGTCGGGAAATCTTGGCAGCCCGACTGAAGGTCACCCTCGATCCAAAGCTGGGACGCGAGACCTCGCAGAGGGTAAAGCTCCTGTCAGAGATGACCCTGCCGCCGCTCGCCAGGCAGTTCCGCCGTGCCGATGATGCCCCGGCAGCCAGCCCAGACGCAAACAAGGAGCACGAGTAAGGCCGCAGCTGCTGAAGCCTTGACGATCCTCGTGTGCGTTCCGCTGGTTGATCGGCGCCCGCTAGCTTGATCGGTTGGAGGTATTTTTCACGACTCCGTCAGGGGACGGACCCGCCCACGGCTTTGCAGTGGACCAGAGGACCCGCCGGATGACGCGAGTAGCATCTTGGCGGGCATGTGGCGGAATCTGACCTGAGTTGCACACCTGAGCGCTGATTTCGTGTTTTCTCGAGCGTTTCCCCTTGTCAGGGGTTTGCTTGCGAGCTTTTTGGGGCACTAATCGGGCATCTAAGATGGGTTCGTGGCGCCTTTTCTGCGGAAAGTGAAGACCGCGTCCGGCGCGACAGCGGTCCAAATCGTTGAAAAGCGCCGCGGTGTCCGTACCATCATTGAGCACCTCGGCTCGGCCCGCACCGAGGCTGAGCTCGCGGCGCTCATGCGTGCCGGGCAGGAGAAACTCAACCCGGCCCAGACGACACTGGACCTCGGAACCGATTCCGGTCCGGATCCGGCCCGCGCGGTCGTGCAGTCCAGTGCCTCCCGGCTGCTGGTCCATGTTGTCCGCTCCGTCTATGATTCCCTGGGCTTCGATGCGGTGGCCGATGAGGCGTTCTTTCAGCTCGTGCTGGCCCGGCCGGTCGAGCCGACCTCGAAGGCCGACAGCATCCGGGTCATCGACGAGCTCGGCATCCCGCCGGTGCACCGGAACACCTTCACGAACGCGCTCAAGCGCTGCAGCACCAATGACTACCGGGACCAGGTGGCCAGGGCCTGCTTCGCCCACAGCGTCTCCACGACCGGCATCAGCCTGCTGCTCTACGACGTGACGACCCTGTATTTTGAGGCCGAGAAGGAAGACGACTACCGCAAGGTCGGCTATTCCAAGGAACGCCGGGTTGACCCGCAGATCGTCGTCGGCCTGCTGGTCGACCGGGCCGGCTTCCCGCTGGAGATCCACTCGTTCGAGGGCAACAAGGCTGAGTGCGACACGAGGTCGCATGTAGTAAGTGGATCACGATAATGGAGGACCAGATGGTGACGTGATTCCCGGTCCGTGCTCGGTGGCCGGTCTCCGCCTTGGCGTGCGTCGCGGGCAACTGCGGGGTGCGAAGCCCAAGGTTCAAGCCGAAGGGTCCTCGTTCCTTCCGAGGGCTACGGGTGAGGAGAAGGACGGGCGGGCGAACACGCGTGAACCCTTGGTTGATGCCTCGTCATGTTGAAGGTCCGGGTGGAAGGGATGCAGTACCGGGCCGAGGTCAGGGACGTGCCGCTGGAATGCGGCAGATGCCGGCCGCTGATCTGCAAGCGGTCGGATGAGCACCATCGTCCCCGGGGTATAGAGGGCGCCCACTCCGTTCGTGTCTTATGCATGTGGAACGTGGAAACCCCGTCTGGGTCCAGCCCAATGGGCTGGTAGGCCGACCGCAAGGAAGGCGCAATCCCCAGCCGGGAACAGGATGACCCGAGAAGCGAATGCCGGTGCGCCGAAAGGCGACGGGAAGGACTCCACCAGCGACGGCCGCCTCCTGGCCGTGGTGGCGTCGAACCGGCCGGATACGAGCTGAGTGCTCGGCCCGAGAGGGAGCCCACGCGGGTCAGGTTAGTTCGTGAAGGAGACGATGATCGTGACGTCAGTATCCGCGGGGACGTTGGACGCCGCCACAGTGGCGGCGAACGGACCGCGGGACTTTCCCGAGGACTGGGACCAGATCGACTGGACCCGCGCCGAGGCGGAGGTACGGCGGCTGCGGCAGCGCATCTTCACGGCGTCAAGGGCAGGCGAGCACCGCAAGGTGAGGAGCCTGCAACGGTTGATGCTGCGGTCCCGGGCGAACGCGCTGGTCGCGACGCGCCGGGTTGCGCAGGTCAATCAGGGGCGGAGGACCGCGGGGATCGACGGCCTGACCGCATTGTCGGGACCAGAACGGGCAGATCTTGCCCGATGGGTCCAACAGCGCGGCCACAGGCCCCCGGCCCTGCCGGTTCGCCGGATCTACATCCCGAAGGCGAACGGCAAGCGCCGCCCGCTCGGCATCCCCGTGATCGCCGACCGTGCGTTCCAGGCCGTGGTGCTCAACGCACTGGAGCCCGAGTGGGAGGCCCGGTTCGAGCCGCGAAGCTATGGCTTCCGGCCCGGCCGGGGATGTCATGACGCGATCGAGGCCATCTTCACTGTCTGTAAGGGCAAGAGCCCGACTCGGGCGTGGGTCCTCGATGCGGACCTGACTGCGGCGTTCGACCGGATCGACCATGATCGGCTGCTCGACCACCTGCACGGGTTCCCCGCGAGGGAGCACGTGGCCCGATGGTTGAGAGCCGGAGTGATCGAGAACCGGCAGTACGCCCCGACCAGAGAAGGCACGCCGCAAGGCGGGGTCATCAGCCCGCTGCTGATGAACGTCGCTCTGCACGGGATGGAGACCGCTGCTGGAGTTCGGTACAAGCCCTGGCGCTCGACGCGCGGTTGGTCAGCACCGGGGACACCGGTGGTAATCAGGTACGCCGACGACCTCGTGGCGCTCTGCCATTCACGGCAAGAGGCCGAGCAGGTCAAGGAACGCCTCGCCGCGTGGCTGGCGCCCCGAGGGCTGTCATTCAACGAGGACAAGACGCGGATCGTGCACTTGTCCGAGGGGTTCGACTTCCTCGGGTTCAACGTCCGCCACTACCGCAGCCCGGGGAAACTGTTGATCAAGCCGTCGAAGGCCGCGGTCAAGCGGTTCCGCGGCCGGCTGCGCGCGGAGGTGCGTAGCCTTCACGGCGCGCCCGCGTCGGCGGTGATCAGCAGGCTCAACCCGATCCTGCGGGGGTGGGCGGGCTACTACCGGACGGTTGTGTCCAAGAAGGTCTTCATGGACATCGATTCCACCCTCTGGTGGACGATGTTCAAGTGGGGCAGACGCCAACACAACACGAAGACCGGCCAGTGGATCGTGGACCGCTACTTCGGGCGGTTCAATCCGGCCAGACAAGACCGTTGGATCTTCGGCGACCGAGAGACCGGCGCCTACCTGCGGAAACTGTCGTGGACGCCGATCCGCCGTCACCAGATGGTCAAGGCCGACGCGTCTCCGGACGACCCGGCCCTGACCCTCTACTGGGATCAGCGACGAAGGCGCCACCTGCCACGCGACACACCAGCACCAGCGCCTCGCTACCCTCGACGCCCATAGGGACTTGCCTGAGCCGGATGCGATGAAAGTCGCACGTCCGGTTCTGAGGGGGCCCCGGCCCGGCAACGGGCCGGGGCTACCCGACGACCGCCACTTTGATCCCGGTCCTGAAAGCGTTCCAGGAACGCCACCATGTCGCCGACATGGTCGTCGTCGCCGATGCCGGCATGCTCTCGAATGCGAACCTGCAGGCCCTCGATGACGCGGGTCTGCGGTTCATCGTCGGCTCCCGGCAGACCAAAGCACCCAAAATCTGGCCGCCTATTTCCACTGGCACGGCAGCCACCACGAGGACGGGCAGACCGTGGACACGATCACCATGCGCGCCAGGGCCGCGGACCCCTCCCGCACCGACAGACGCGCCGAACCCGACTGGGACCCGGAGAAGAACACGGACCAGTGGCGGGCCGTGTGGCAATACCGGCGGAAGCGTGCCCTGCGGGACCGGCAGACCCTGACCCAGCAGCGCAACCGGGCCCTGGCGATCATCGAGGGCCAGTGCCGGCCGAAGACCGCCCGGTTCGTCCGCACCACCGGCAACACCAGGAGCTTCGACGAGACCGGTTACGAGCGCGCCATGGACCTCGTCGGATGGAAAGGATACGTCAGCAACATCCCCGCCCGAACAATGGCGGCCACCGAACTCATCGGCTCGTATCACGACCTCTGGCACGTGGAGCAGTCTTTCCACATGTCCAAGAGCGACCTGGCCGCCCGACCGATCTTCCATCGGACCAGGGAAGCGATCGATGCGCACCTGACGATCGTGTTCACCGCCCTCGCCGTCGCACGCTACCTGCAGGACAAAACCGGGCTGAGCCTGAAGAAGATCATCACTCTGCTCAAGCCCCTGCGCGAAGTCACCATCAGCGTCGGCGGACACGAACTCACCGCCGAACCCCAAATCCCGGAAACAGTCCACCAACTACTCAAGAAGCTGGGGCACTAAACGTGTGCAACTCAGGTCTGATGCCCGAAGCGGACGGAGTGCAGGTGGACGAGACGGCCTTGACTACGTCGAGGCCAGACTGGGCACCTGGATGGCTAAGCCACGCTATGCGGGCAAGGCTGCCACCGGCGCTTCGCTGTTCCTCGGAGACCTGCTGGTGGCCCGGATCCAATCGGCTGAATGGCGCCTCCTGATCAACGGCTATCCCCTGACCACCCTGTGGCCGGGGCTTGATCTGGATGTGCTGGCCGCCGGCAGGGCCCGCCGGGGCACAGGCGCACCGAACTTCGTGGAGCTGTACCGTCATGTCCTTGGACGTGCCAATGAGGGGCGGTAGTAACGGACGTGCGCAGTGTTGACCCCGGCACGCGTCCGGGCGCCCCGCGGGCGGTCGCACTGGCACGCGGCCGGGTCGAAACGGCGTGCCCGGGTGGCTCTGCCGAGGCGTCAGGGGGGGTCGCAGCGGTCACGCCCCGGAGCCTATCGCCGGATCAGCGTCCATTCCCAGAGCTAAAGGCCCCAGCCAGAGCGCTACCGGGAGGCACGGAATCGTGGACCATGGCTTGAACGAGTTAACCCTTGTGTCTGGTCTCAACGTCGCGCACGGACCCCAGAGCCGACATGAGGCGCTGCGCGTTCCTGGGCGAGGCCAGCAGGTAGCTTGTTTCCACCAGTGCGGCGTACTCGTCCTTCGACATCAAAACGGCGGATCCGCGCTTTGACACGATCTCAACCTCGGTGCGGTCGAGGTTGACTTGTTCGATGAGACGGACAAGGTCGCGCCGGGCTTGTTTCGCTGTTACGGCCATCGCTGCCTCCTGGTTGTACGAGACATGTTACTGGTTGGCCTTGGTACATCCTGGGCGAACATCGAAGGGCGCACATGACTGCTGACCTCAGTGCAGGCGGCTTCTGAAACCGCCACGGTGGCTGGCCGGCCCCGTGGTGTCGGTTTGCTTGACCAACTGTGCCTCCCTGGTGTGTTTATCAGCCAGGGGAGACAGCCGCCTACGGGGATTGTGGGTCGCCGATGTTGCCTCCGGTGGTCGCCCGGTCATCCTGTCGCGGTTCGCCTGCCTGGCACAGTCTCACACCGACATTCAACTCGTTGGGCGATAGCTGACTCGGGTGCGGCTGCGTCGAAGCTGTGCCCCTGGCGGGCTGGTCCGTGCCCGGATCGCAGCCGTCCGCCTGCTGATTTCCGTCGGGTCCAGCTCACTTCTGTCAGCGCCGGTCGAAAGTTGAGCCGTTTCGCGGGGCGAAAACTGAGCCACGTTGACGGGAGTTATTCTGTGCGGTCCGGACACATGGGTGACAGTTCGTTAGCGGGACATCCCTGACACTCTTGCACAGATGAGAGTGATGAGCGTGAATGACCGATGGCTGGA
>NZ_JBNHIC010000087.1:0-9336 GCF_059092905.1 Arthrobacter sp. B0427-1-12
TTGGTATCGCCCGTTCCCCGCAGACTACCGGCAGGCCCGGATACTGTCAGCCCTCCGAGCCCAGGCACGCCCGCTTAGGGCCCTTTCCGGCCCGCGGCGCTGCGACGGAACCGGGATCCGGTGACATTCCGTCACCGGCCGCTCTGTGGCTTCCCCGCCCCCAGGATTCGGGAGACAATCCAGCCAGGGGTTGGCGGAGCCGCCCACTGACCCCCCATGCCGGTAACCTGCACGATCCGGCCGCCGCCCTGGGCCCGCAGGTACGGCAGCACCGCCCGGGTGAGCTGGATTGACCCGGTGAGGTTGGTCGCGATTTCCCGTTCAATGTCCGCATCGGAGAGCTCCTCGGGGGCACCGCAAAGCCCGTAGCCGGCGTTGGACACGACGACATCGATCCTGCCGAGCACTTCGAAGGCGCACTCCACGACCTCCCGCACCCGGCAGGTGTCGGTCACATCCAGGCATGCCGTCCATAACCGCTCGGGATGCTCTTCACGCAGCGGGGCCAGATTGCACGGGCGCCGTGCCGTCGCGGCCACCTGCTCGCCCCGGGCCAGCAGCTGCTCTGTCATTTCGCGCCCCAGGCCCCGGGACGCACCTGTGATGAACCAGGTTCTGCAGGCCATGCCGTCACTTCCCCGACCTCGTGAAGGATCCCCCGCTGATGGCGCCGGCCCGGGTTGCCCGGCTGGCCGCCGCCGTCACTGCGCTGCATCACCTCCGGCCCGGATTACGGTCCGGTGCTGCCGGATTCATTATCCCGCAGCTCGGTACCGCTGTCCCTGCCCGCCCGGCCCGGGTCAGCACCGCGGATATCTCCTGCGGCTGCCTGCTCCCCAGTACGGGGACGTGGGGATTGCAGCCGCCGGGGTGGGTGCCGGGCCTGCTGCCGGACCTGGGTGTGTTTTTCCAGGGGTACGGGGATAAAATTAAATGTTCGACGCTAAGCAGAAGGAATCACGGCCGGGGTGTCCTGGTTGGGGTGGCGTCGTCCCGTTCATCCGGTGAATCGGCGTGTGTGCCGTTCCGGGTGCGGAAGTTTTTCTCGCAGTGCGGGGTGGGCCACGTGGCCAGCAGCGGTATCGGCCGCCGGAGTTTTTTGGGTTTCGGGGCGGCAGGTCAGCGCGCGGCCGCGGTGCCTTCCGCGCCCGGTGTGCTCGATGTCTATATCAATGAGGGTTTCCTGCCGATGGTGGACGGATCCCTCGTCTATCACCGCGGTTTCGGTGACCGTCCGGCGGCGGCAGGGGACCCGGAGGCGGCACTGCGGCTGGCCCCGCATGTTTTCACCGCAACCGGGCAGGTGGTGGCCAGCCGGCACTATCCGCTGAATGCCGCGCTGCCGCCGCACGGGAGGCCCCAGCCTTTGGGCCCGGATCCGGAGAATCCGCATCATTACCTGATCCGGCGGGCGTACTGGGCCAGTTTCTTCCCGCCCCGGACCCTGATTGCCGAGACCGGCTCCACTATCCGGCTGCGGGTGCACAACACCCTGGCCCAGCCGCACCAGCTGGTCTTCCATGATGTGGGTCCCGGCGGCAATGAGCTGGAGCCGCGCGGTGTGGACGTGGGCACCGGGCCGATTGCCCCGGGGGCGGTCGGGGAGGTGGTGCTGCCGGCACCGGAGCCGGGCACCTACATTTTTTCGGATCCGGGCAACGGGCCGGTCGAGCGGGTGCTGGGGCTGCACGGTGCGCTGGTGGTGATTGATCCGGCCGATGCGTGGCGGCTGGCGCCGGGCCGGCTGGAGTTCGAGCGGCAGTGGCTGTGGATCTGCCACGACATTGTGCCCGAATGGGCGGCCGTCGCGTCCCGGGGCGGCACGGTGGACCCGGACGCCCAACCGGCCTATGTCCGCTACTTCACCCTGAACAACTACGCGGGTTTCCAGTCCCTGGCGGTGAGCACCGACAAGGAGCTGAACGAGCGCCGGCACGAGGACACCCTCCCGTCCGGCTTCCCGCGGCAGGGTGATGTCCGGGACCTGAGCGCCTCCCGGTTCCCGGGCACGGTGCGCACCGGTCAGATGATCCGGATGGTCAACACCGGGATCGTGGACCATCAGCTGCATTTCCACGGCAACCACGTGTGGGTGGTGCGGGCCAACGGGTTCGACTTCCCGCGCGGGCTCGGATTCGTCCCTCCCCTCGCCCGGCCGGTGCTGCAGCGGTGGGAGGATACGGTCTTTGTCAACCTGCTGGAGCGCACTGAGGCCCTGCTGCCGTGCTGGCGCCCGCCGGACGTCACCGATGCGGTCTGGGAGGCGCGGACCAAAGACTGGCTCTACCCGATGCACTGCCACGCCGAACCGTCCCAGACCGCAGCCGGGGGCCTGTATCCGGGCGGACTGATGGCGGACTGGGTCCTGGCCGCCCACCCGGAGCCGGAGGATCACGGAACCTACCCCAGCCAGGTGGACTTCGCCGCCAACCAGCCGCACGAGGGCAGCCCCGAGACCGAATTCCCGCAGCGGCCCGATATTTCCCTGGAATTCGATTTCTTCAGCCGCGATCTCGAGTTCCCGGACGGCTCCGAGCACGAGGTGTGGAGCTTCGAGGCCGCAGACGCCGGCCGGGCGCTGCCCGGACCCCTGATGCGGGCCACCGAGGGCCAGATTGTCCACGCCACGATCAAACCGGGCAAGAGTGTGCACACGATCCACTGGCACGGGATCGAACCGGACCCGCGCAATGACGGGGTCGGCCACACGTCCTTCGAGGTGACGGGGCACTATACCTACCAGTGGCGCCCGGAGATCGGTATCGCCGGCAGCCCGAACGAGGGCGCCGCGGGCACGTATTTCTACCACTGCCACGTCAACACCCCGCTGCATGTGCAGATGGGCATGTTCGGTCCGATCATCATTGATCCGCCCAACGCCGATGACGTCAGCACCCCCGGGGCCCGGCGGTCGTTTGTGGACGGGCCCGAATACGACATTGCCACCGAAACCCTGATCGGGCCCTACTCCCTGGACGCCCGCTGGCACGAGATGAACCATGCCGCCGGGCTCTCCGGTGAGGACGTGGGCCTGAACCGGTTCGAGGCGGACCATTTCTACCTGCTCGGCGGGGTGATTCCGGAACGGCCGGCCGGCGAGCATGTCTGGAGCATCTCCGAAATGCGGGCCAATGTGGAAGGCAACGGCCGCGCCCCCACGCTGGTGCGGTTCTTCAACGTGGACTACTTCCCCACCCGGACCCGCTTCACCGATGCGGCCGGGGCTCCGGTGCCGATGGCCGAGATCATTTCCCAGGACGGGCGCCCGCTGCGCAATACCGCCAATCCGGCCGGGCCGGCCCTTCCGGTAGGGGCAACGGGCAACCGTCTGATGACCAGCAGCTTTCTCTCGGGGGCAGCGGAGAAGTACGACGTCCTGCTCCGCCCGCCGGCGCCCGGGCAGTACCGGATCCATGTGGACTTTTTGACCTGGCGGCCCGGCGGACTGAGGGCCACCCGCACCATCACCGTCACCGCCGCATAACAGCAGCACACACCCACCATCCACCCGGGCGGGCCGAAGGGGCCCGGCCCGCCGGGGCCAGGCATCCATAAAGGGGATGACCATCCAATGACCGTCTATAACCCGGGCACATCACCGGGGGCAGTACCGGGGACCTCCTGGGAACTGAAAACCCCTGTGATCTCCCGGCGCACCTTCACCGTTGCGGCCGGAACGGCCGCCCTGGCGGCGGCGACCGCCTACGCCATCGCCTCCACCGGAGCACGCACCGCAACCCTGACGGCACCGGCGTCCTTCGGAGCGGTGCGGATCATCCGCGCCGGACGCTCCCCGCGGTTCACCGCGGCCGGGTCCCCCGTGTTCAGCAGAACCCCCGGGGCAGCGGACTTCAGCCGGATCACCCATGCTGCAGCCCTCAGCAATGCCGGTCCGGTGCCCCAAGCCGGCGCCCATGGCCACGGGGCACCGTCCGGGGGGCCGGTGAACGAGACCTGGGGTGATGTGATCCTCATTGAAGCGGAAGTTACCAACACCGGCAGGGTGCCCAGGCTGTTCTCACCCGGCCAGCTGCGGCTGAAGGTCGGCGCGAACGGACCCACGGTCACCCCGCGCGACGCCAGCCGCGGCGCCGGCCTGATCCCGGCCGGCACCAGCGAACCGGTCTGGATCAGCTACCTCGCACCGGCCGAGGCCACCGAATTCTCCATCGACTTCACCGACCCGCAGCAGAACACCCAACTGGCCCTGGCCATTCCGCCCCTGCGCCAGGGACAGGCCGCCGCCGCCGCGACTCACTAGACGCCCTGGATGTCAGCGGGGGCTCAGCGGGTACTGCGGTGCAGGTCGTATTCGTCACTGGGCAGCAGCTTGCGGGCCCCGCCCACCCCCTCGATGATCAGCACGGTGCCCTCTTCGGGGAAAGCCTGTTCGACTTGGCCGAAATAGTGGATGACGCCGTTGCGCCGGGCTTCGATCCGATCGCCGGGGCGCAGGGCGAACAGGTCGCGGATCCGCGGGTTGAGGCTGAAGACGTTGGTCACTGTATTCCTTCCGTAGGCGCGGGGTCTGGGATCGAGGACCATCATCATGGCGGCGGCAGGCCCCTTGGGCGCTTGACCGCGTGTGCGGTTCCCGTTCCTCTGTTCTCTGGTGTGAGCGCGGGGGGAGTGCTTCCCTAGGCGGCCGAGGGGGACCGCCGGCTGTGGAGCACCGGGCGGGCGGCCTGCCGGAGGGCGTCCAGCAGGGTGGTCAGGGATCCGCCCTTGGCCAGGACCGCGCGGATGCCCAGGGCCCTGCCCTGCTGCCGCAGCGTGGCGGAGGGCTGGGCGGTGAGCAGCACGATGCGGGCTAACGGGGTGCGGGCCAGGATGCGCTGTGCGGCGTCCAGTCCGGTGCCGTCGCCCAGATCGTGGTCCATCAGGACGACGTCGGGCTTCAGCTCCCGGCACAGCCGGAGGGCGGCGTCGACGCCGGTGGCGTAGCCGATGCAGTCGATATCCCGTTCCCGGTTCAGCGCGCCCATGAGCAGCCGTGCGAACCGTGCGTGGTTATCGACAATAAGAATCCGTGTGGGTGACATTGCGGTTGCCTTTCTCGGCATACCTGCGGTGCAGGGGTGGTGTCTGGCCTGCCCGGGACGGGCAGGCGAAGCGTGGGCCGGAACATCCGGCGGAGCCGATGGCCAGAGGTTCATCGGGTCAGCACCGGAAGCCGGCGGTGCGGACACCGGCGGGCGGGACGGCACGGGGGGCCGTCCGCTTCGTGCAGTGTCCTTGGCGCGGGTACCGGAAGGGGGCCGGATACCGCCGATGGCCGGGGGTGTTCATCGCTGCCCGGGGTCCGGCCGGAAGGGCCGGCATCCGGGTGCGGCAGGCTGTAAGCCAGTGCCCGTGACGTGGCGGTCGCCGGCAGGAGTGCCGGCAGTCCGCCGGAAGGGGCAGCTGGGGGTGCAGCCCGGCCCCCCGGGCAGCGCAGCCCTGCTCAGTCGGGCGAGGAACCCGGTTCCGGAGAAAGGCAGGCGTGCAGGGTCCAACCGGCGTCGCTCAGCGCCGCCCCCTGCGGTACGGGCCGGGACAGCAGGTCCGCCAGATCAGCCGCGACGGAGCCGGACCCGCCCTGCGCGGAGGCAGCCGGAGGCAACGACGGCGAGGGCGCCGGAACCGCCGGGTACGGGCCGGACGGGGTGCCGGAACCGGGAGGAATTCCGGGTTGGGCGGCTGCGTGTACGGGCGCTTCGGGGCTGGCAGCTGCGGGTCCGGCAGCTGTTCCTGAAGTTGTTGCCGGTACCCGGCTGACAGCTTCACGGGCGCCGGCTTCAGCGGCCCGATGGTGGACCTGTCCGGCCGCAGCGGCCCGGTTCTCAGCCACGGGCGGGACGGCCGCTGAATCGGCAGGCGCGCCACCGGGCAGGGAAATGTCTGCAGGGCCGGAGGCGTGCGCGGGACCGGGAGCGTCAACGCCGGAAACATCCGGGCCCTCGGTGCCGGCCGGTATCGGCGGAAGCGGGGCGCCAGGCACGGACGGCTGCACAGCAGTTACCGGTGACACGACCGGTTGGGCTGCATCCAGCACCGGTTCGGCCACGTTTAGGACCGGTTCGGCCGCCTCAAGGACCGGCTCAACGACCTGGGCAACAGGTGCAATAACGGGTTCAACGATGCCGGATACCGGTGCCACAGCCTGAACGGCATCAGCAGCTGCCGGCACCGCACGTGTGAGGGCCTGAACAGCAGGATCCGCCAAGGCAGGGACAGCACCCGTGACCGCCGGGACGAGATCCGGAACCGGCGCGGCGGCAGGACCAGCGGCCGTGGCCGGCGGTGCGGCGGGCGTTGGAGCGGGTACGGCAGCAGCTGCAGCCCCGGCCACGCCGCGGACAGTTACCGTTGTTTCCGCCACGGGGGCGGCGACTGGGGCCAGGGGTGCACCGGTGAGATCCTGCTCGGTCAAAGCCGGGGTAAGGGCATGGGCGGCGGCGGCGCCAAGGACCATCCAGGCCAGAACTGCGAGCCCGGCCAGCAGGACGCGCCGAACCAGAGGTGCCATGCACCAACGCCGGTTTCCGCCTGCCATTACACCTCCCCCCGAGATGTCCCCCAAAATGTCGCAGCACAAAGGCTGCGGCAATGTTGATCCATGCTAGGCCCGTTCCCGGTCCCGGGCAATAGTTCCGGCTCCATAATCGGTGTTTCCGCCGTCGTGGGACGGCGGGGCCGTCATGGCCTCATCCCGAGACATATGCGCTGTTATCGGCTGTCCTGTATCTCCGTGTTTCTGTGAATCTGTGGGATGCCATCGGCCGGCCTGCCCCGTACCCGGCCGGGCCGGGCCGGTTCGTGCCGGGGAAACTGTTGGCTGAAGCGTTTGTCGGCCTCCTGTCGGGTCCTTCCCGCGGCCTGTCCGCCCGGGGCCGGGGGTGCCGGCATGCCCACTGTTTTTGCCGTGCCGGCCGGCTGTCCGGGAGCAGGAAAGGGCTTCAGGGCCGCTGTTGGGGGCGGTTGCCGGGGGCAGGATGCCATCCAGGCGGGGTCCAGGTGGCCGGGACCGGGTGGCCGCTGAATTCCCGGCACCGGCTGCAGGAGTAGCTGACCTGGCCGAAGTCCTGCTGCGGGCGGGCGGGGTCTGCGGCCGGAGCGAAACTCTCGAAGAGCAGGAATTCGTCCGTGCCGCAGGTGAAGCAGTAGGGCTGGGCGGGGCCGTTCATGCGGATAGGGGCAGCGGCGCGGCCGGATAAGGAGGAAATGCGCACTGCCGGTCACCGCCCTGCTGTCTGGGGGAGGTCAGGGACCAGTTCACTGAGTTCGGCGGGGGTGAGGTTGGCTGCTCCGCCGATCGTGTGCGGGTTTTCTCCGGCTTTCAGTGCTTCGTCGATGGCTTCGGCCAAGGCGGTTTCGGCCTGGTCCATTTTCACCTGCAGTGTTTCCACTGTGGCGGAAGCGACCCATACCTGCTTCAGTTCGTCGTTCACAATCTTGCTCCTGCTCTGCGTGTCCGGGCCCGGCGCTGCTGCAGGCCGCTCAGGTCAGAGTTCCGGATGGTGTTTTCCGGAAAGAACCGTGAGCCATGAAAATTTACAATGTAAGCCCCGCAGAATGAAATCGGCGGGCCGGCCTCCGCTGCTGCGAGGGGCCGGAAGACTGTCCCGGGCCCGGGTGCGTAGGGTGGAAGGGCAGGTCCAGAAAGGGGTGGACAATGGCCCGAACCGATTCACTGTCCAACACCGGCGCGGGTGGCACGGGGGCGGATAAGCCCAGGCTGGAGCGGCGGCGCATCCTGCAGGCCGGTGCGGACTTCATCGAAGAGCATGGGGTCCGCCGGCTGACCATGCGCCGGCTGGGTACGGAGCTGGGGGTGGAGGCGATGTCGCTCTACCGCTACGTTCCCTCGCGCGAGGATCTGCTGGACGGGATCGTCGAGATGGTGCTCGATGAACTGCACGGCGACCCGGAAGTGTACGGGGAGCCGCGGCACGGCTGGCAGGACTACCTGATCCGCCTGGCCCACGGCTTGCGCCGCCTGGCCCTGGCGCATCCGCAGGTCTTCCCGCTGATTGCCACCCGGCCCGCCGAGGCGCCGTGGGTGCGTCCGCCGCTGCGCAGCCTGCGCTGGGTCGAATCCTTCCTCCGGGCGCTGAAATCCTCAGGATTCTCCGATGAGTCGGCGGTGGCTGCGTACCGGGCCTTCAGCAGCTTCCTGCTGGGCCATCTGCTGCTGGAGGTGGCCGCGATGGGAGCGGACGTCGGCCCGGAGGATGCCGATCCGCGTCCGCCGCAGGAGGCGGATCGGGACGGGTACCCGCTGCTGGGGAGCCTGCAGCCGCTGCTGTCCCAGGACCGGTCCGCACAGGAATTCGAGGAGTCCCTGGAAAACCTGCTGGACCGGCTCGAAACCCTGGCCGGCCAGGCGTGACCGAGGCCGGTTTTGCCCTAATTTACTAAGCATGCTTAGCTTACGTTGTAAGCGGGATCCGAGTGAGGAGAGAGAAGCATGCAGGTTATCCGTGACAACTATGACGCTTCCCGGTTCGATGCCTACGTTGACGGCTCCCTGGCCGGATCGCTGCACTACCGCGTGGAGGACGGCCGGCTGTGGCTGCTAAGCGTGGTGGTGGACCCCGAGTACCGGGGCCCGGACCTGGGCGGCCGGCTCGTGCGCGAAGCGCTGGCGCAGGCCCACCGCCGCCGGCTGGCGGTCCTGCCGTTCTGCATTGAAGCGCGCAGGCAGGTCTTCGCCCACCCGGTCTATCTCAACCTGGTCCCGGAAACCGAACGCCGGCGCTTCAGCAAAACCCTCGGCGGACACAGCGGCACCCGGCCGGTGCGGACGGCCCGAACAATGGAGGCGGCGCGGTGAGCGGCAGGCTGAAGGTTTTGGTGCAGGTGGACCTGGAAGGCGCCTGCACGCGCATCAGTGTCAAGGGCCCGGTGCACTGCCGGAACGTCACGGCTCTGTGCGTATTGGCCAGGCGGGCCAATTCCCTGGCCCCCGGCTGCGAGATCGTCCTTGACCTGTCGGCCGCCTCCACACAGCCGGAGGTGCTCGAGCAGCTCAGTGACTGCGCAGCCTCCCGGCGCCTGCCCGAAACCGCCGACCCCGCCCAGGCCGAATGCCGGCTGCGGATTATTGCCCCGCCGCTCACGGAAGACCTGTCACCCCGCGTCGCACTGGCAGCCTAAGCGGAACGGCCGCCGACCGCCGCCCCGGCACCGGAATCTGCCGGATAGTTCCGGCCGCTTGTCCGGTAAACCGTCAATGCCTTTGGAAGTCAGGAGTCCAAAATGGATTGGCAGTCGATGTTCGGGCCGAGTATTCCGCTGCTTGAGGCCTTTATCCGGGGCACAGTCATGTTTCTGGTGCTGTTCCTCCTGATGCGC
>NZ_JBNHIC010000088.1:0-8955 GCF_059092905.1 Arthrobacter sp. B0427-1-12
GCGGCCAACGCCACCTACACCTGCAAACAATGCGGTCACACCCGCACACATCAGGTACCGGCTGCGTGGAGCCCTCCCGACTGGGACTGGTTCGCCTAGCATCTCTCCCCCTGGACCGCCCACCGGGGGTCCGGCACACTGGGCAGGAGCAGACGGCCGGCCGCAGGTTTGCCCGGCCCGCACGGTGCCCGGAGGGTGAGACGCTGCAGTGTCAGTGCACGGGAGTCGGTGCCGGTCCGCCCGCGCAGCAGCCCAGAAACACTCCGGCGTTATGTTCACCTTTTTATCGTGAAGAGTGGTCCTAGGGATGAGACAGCGGGCAAGCGCCCGTGTTCTTCATTGAAATTGAATTGGTTTCCCTTGCAAGCTACAAAGATGTAAATCCGGCACGGCAAACACACAACTGTTTCAACCGCTATTCGCCGGTCATCAATGCGACGGGCCAGCATTACCGGCAGTTCAGCGGGCGTAGGGACGGTGCAGCTGTCGTTGAAGGGTTCGAAGCATTCGGCGAAGCTCATGGGCGCCAGGCCAAGGTCTGCGGCCACTTCGGTGTCGTCCTCGAAGCCGTCCAATTCGTACCGGTACAGCATTTCGCTGTCCGTGTCGTCCAGCAGCCGGTCTTCCAGACCGGCCCGCCAGTCCTGGGCCAGGTCCAGTCCGTAGAGGTCTTCGAGAACCTCCACCTGGTCGAGCAGGGACCTAACGGCTTGGTCATAAAGACCTTCACACCGGCATTGCGCAGGGCAGGCCGGCGCAGGAGTCGCGGGAGTCCGGGCACTGACCATAAGGAGGCAGGCATCGCTGAATCCTCTGGTCCCGTGGGCCGCCTTGCGCCCGCCAAGGCCGGGAAGCCCCAGGCGATGGGTCGGGGGCGGTGACGACGGAGGGCCTGGGCCCCGCATCAGGTTCCCGCTGGTTAACTACGATCCCCTGCTACCTGTCCATGTAGATGCATGAAAACGAGTAGCAAAGGTACTAGGCAGTAACAGCTGCCGATGTCATCCTTTTATCAGAAGGTTCGACGAACGGGTTGGGGGACCCGGCCGGAGAACCGGGCAGGAAGCGTTTTGGGGGAAATGAATCCAGCCATCGGCCAGGCCGCCGGGATCAAGCAGTAGATCCGGCGGCCTCGCCGTTTAAGAAGCGCCGGCAGATCTTTGGAAGGCTTGCCGGAATGCCGCAGCACCGTCCCTGCGTGCAGACGCTACGCGATGCCGAAAACCACCGGGGAACTTGCCTGGAGCACGCTGTCGCTATGCAACCGCGATTGGCTCTAGCACTGATCACAGTGCATACGTCAGGGACTCCGGTGCTTTACTGTTTTACGGGTGGGTATCGCCGTGCGAGACGAGGACCTTTTCGAGCAGACCGGACAGTGTCTTCCGTTCGGAGGCGGACAGCACGTCAAGCAAGCGGTCCACATTGTTAACGTGGTCGGCGATGACCGAGTCGATTAGTTCCAGCCCCGCCTCTGTCAGGGTTATCCGCAGGCGTCGGCGGTTATTCGGGTCCACTTTCCGGGTTACGAGGCCGCGCTCAACCAACCGGTCGACGCGGTGGGTCATGGCGGCGTTGCCCACCATTGTGATGGCAGCGAGTTCCTTCGGGCTTAGGGTGTGCGGCGTGCCGACCCTGCGGAGGGTGGCCAGCACGTCGAATTCCCACGGCTCCAGGCCGGTGCCGCGAAGGTTCTCGCGAATGCTGTTGGTCAGGAACCCTCCGGTACGGGTGACGCGCGCTATGACGCCCATGGGTCCATGGTCCAGGTCCGGACGCTCGCGCTTCCACTGGTTCATATACGACTCCACTCTGTCCAAACCCGGGCTCCTTCCAGACGTCGAATCGACAGGGCCGGGCCCCGCTTTTCCTGGCGGTACTGAATTGAAGATTTCGACGCTGAACAAATAAACGTCAATACTGACGCATGCAACTCGGCAGGGTACGGCCAGGCGGACGTATTAAAAGGGGGCGGCCATGCCGGCGCCTTGGGTCCGCCTATGATGGCGCTCCCATGTTGACCCTGGCTGTGTTTGATGGGACGGCAGGTGCCGATGACCGGCACTCAGGGATGCCGGCGGTACGCCGCAGGCACCTGTCGTACCGTCGGGCTGCCGGGCTGCCGGGCTGCCGGGCTGCCGGGCCGCCGGGCCGCCGGAATGACAGGCTGCGGGTCCTGCCATCGGGAAGGAGCCGGGCCTCCGAGGAGATGCTCGCGCTGCGGCCCTGCCGGTTTCTCTGTCACGGCGCGGCAGTAGTCAGGTGCCGGCGGGCTCTGCGGCGCCGCCGGTGGTGCTGCTCGGCGGCCTGAGGTTTCGGCCCTGCAGGTGAACGGGGGTCCGGGCGCCGGAAGGAGTGCGCCCGAAGGCGCTGATGCGTGCGGCCGGGACAGGGCAGTTACGCACTGAGGGCCGGGACAGAGTAGTCCCCGGCCCTCAGTGGGGTGGCCTGGCGCAGCCGGGTGGGGCTTAGCGCAGCCAGGGGAGGCTTTTGGTGATGGGCAGGGAGGCCCAGAGCCTGCCTAGGCCCCAGGTGTGTCCGGCGCCGGTCAGGGCCAGGACCCAGAGGGAGCTGGCGTAGATGATGTGCGTATCCACGACGGGGTGGTTCATCAGGGGCAGGGAGGAGAGCCACATCATAACCATGATCATGGTTCCGCCGACGGCGGCCGCGCGCAAGCCGATCCCCAGGATCAGGGCCGATCCGACGGCCAGCATGCCCAGCATGAAGGCCCAGTCGACCCAGGCCTGCCCGGCCATGGCTGCGAACATCGGGGCGAGGGCGCCCTCGAGGCTGCCCAGGTAGCCGCCGGCAGGCGAGCCGCCACCAATCCAGGCCTGGTCCGGCGTCGTGGCGAAACCGAGCCCGAAGGCCTTGTCGAAGAAGGGCCACAGGAAGATCGAGCCGAGCAGGATCCGTAGCACGGCCAAGGCCTTGCGGGCTCCGGCCGGCAGGGCGGCGGCGGGGGCGCCGGCCCTTGCCGCAGTGGTGGCGCCGGTGGAGGCGGTGTGCTCTTGCAGTAACGTCATGGGGGAACTCCTTGGGGAGGTTAGGCTAGGGTTACCTTACACAGGCCGCCAGAAGGCAAACCCGTCGGCGGCAACGCCTCGTTCAGGAAGCCGGACAGGTCCGCGTAGCGCCGACACCTGTCCGGACCGCCGGAGGCTTCAAATTGACAGGCTCAGCTCCGGCTCCCTACGATCTTACCGATTCAAATATTTCGATTGCAAACTGTACGACATCGATACTAATGCATATAACCCGAGACGCTGTGTCTTGGCGACCGTATCCCCGATAGAGCATTCCATCCGGTTCCCCACCCCACAGTGCTCCTGTTCCCGGCCTCGATCCGGATCGGAGCCGGCTATTGGTGCGTGCGGACCGGATGTCTTGCGGAGGAGAAGTTTTTTGAGCAATTTGACGCAGGATTCCGCTGCGGTGTCGGCTGTGCCTGACCGGTCGTTTTTGACTCCGCTGGTCACCTTCATTGCGCCGGCGGTCTGGGGCAGTACCTATATCGTGACCTCCGAGCTTCTGCCCGAGGGCAGGCCGCTGCTGGCCTCGGTGCTGCGGGCGCTGCCTGCGGGGCTGCTGTTGATCCTGTTTACCCGCTCTATGGTGCACGGCCATTGGTGGTGGAAGACACTGATTCTGGGGATCCTCAACATCGGCGGTTTTTTCTACTTCCTGTTCGTTGCCGCGTACCTTTTGCCCGGCGGTGTGGCTGCCTTGCTGGGATCGGTCCAGCCGATCGTTGTTCTGGTGCTGGGTTACCTCGTCCTGAAGCAGCGTCCGCAGCCGGTGCACTTCATGGCCTGTGCCGCGGTGATCGGCGGGATGGCGCTGCTGGTGCTCAACTCGGAAGCGGCCCTGAACACGGCCGGGGTGCTCGCGGGCGTGGCCGGAGCGGTCTCCATGGGTGCCGGCATGGTTCTGACCAAGATGTGGGGCCGGCCCGAGGGTATGGGAAATCTGGGCTTTACCGGCTGGCAGCTGGCCTTCGGCGGGCTGGTCCTCACCCCCGTCATGTTCGTGACCGAGGGCCTGCCCGCATCCCTGACCGGGGCCAATATCGCCGGCTACGTTTACCTTGGCCTGATCGGTGCACTGGTGGCCTACGCCCTCTGGTTCCGCGGCATCGAGCGGCTGCCCGCGATCGCGGTGTCCTTCCTCTTCTTCGGCAGCCCCCTGGTGGCCACCTTCCTGGGCCTGATCTTCCGCGGTGAGACCCTGACCCTGGCCCAGATCCTTGGAGCGGTCACCATCGTCGGTTCGGTGGTCGCCGTCCAGCTCCACAGCCGCCGGCAGTCCCAACAGGCCCAACAGCAGCGCGTTCCGGTCAACGCCTAACCCCCTCACGTTCCGGCCGTTACCTGACCTCTCCCCCATTCACTGTCCTTCTCCAGTCCCTTCCCTGTTCCAGGGCCCCGGTGCTTCCTTTTCCTGGGCCTACGACCTCCGGCGCTGTTTGTTGTGCCGCCAGTCCCCCCGTTATCTGCTTCAGGAGCAATAGTGTCCGTTCAGTCCCCCAATTCCCCCTCCGCTGAGAACAACCACATCAACACCCTGCCCGGGATGCTTCTGGAAGAAGCGCGCCGGCAGTCCGAGGCCTGCGCGGTCATCGCCGGAGACCGGCAGATCTCCTTCGCACAGCTCGTTGACCAAGCCCGGGCGCTGGGCTCGCTCATCGGCTCCGCCGGTCTCGGCCCTGACCAGACCGTGGGCATCTTCGCCGAACCGGGCGGGGAACTGCCGCTGCTGGTCTGGGGTGCCCTCTTCTCCGGCGCCGCCTACCTGCCCCTGGCCACCGATTACCCGGACGACCGGCTGCGCTACATGATCGAGCACAGCGGTACCGGCCTGATCCTCACCCAGCAGCACCTGATCGGACGCGTCCGCGAAATCGCCCCGGACGGCACCCAGGTGCTCACCCTCCAGGACAGCGCCACCTCCGGTGAAACCCCGGCCTCGCCCCAGGACGCGGCGCCTGTTTCGGCCACGGGCCGGAATCTGGCGTACTGCATCTACACCTCGGGAAGCACCGGACGGCCCAAGGGGGTCATGATCGAGCACCGGAGCATCGTGGCCCAGCTGGAGTGGCTGCGCGGTGAAGGGCATCTGCGCCCCGGGGTGCGGATCCTGCAGAAGACACCGATGAGTTTCGATGCGGCCCAGTGGGAGATCCTGGCCCCGGCCGCCGGCGCCACCGCGGTCATGGGCGCCCCGGAGCTCTACCGGAACCCCTACGGGCTGGTGGAAATGATCGGCCGCCACTCGGTCACCCACCTGCAGTGTGTTCCGACGCTGCTGCAGGCCCTGCTGGAAACCGAAGGCTTCGACGCCTGCGCATCACTGACCAGTGTCTACTGCGGCGGCGAAGCGCTCTCCAAGCCGCTGGCCAAGCAGTTCTTCGACACCCTTTCCTGGTGCTCGCTGACCAACCTGTACGGGCCGACCGAGACCACCATCAACTCGCTGGCACACACCGTGACCGGCGCGGACCTGGACGGGGCGGACGTGTCCGTGCCGATCGGGGAGCCCGTTCCCGGGGCCCACTGCGCGGTGCTGGATGAACACCTGAACCCGGTGGCCGACGGCGATGCGGGCGACCTGTATATCGGCGGGATCCAGCTGGCCCGCGGCTACCTGAACAACCCGGGCCAGACCAGCGAACGCTTCATCCAGAACCCGGACGGCAGCGGAACGTTGTACAAGACCGGCGACGTTGTGCGCCGCAACGCCAACGGGCTGTATTACTTCCAGGGCCGCTCGGACAACCAGGTGAAACTGCGCGGCTACCGGGTGGAACTGGAGGAGATCGCCTCGGCCATCGAGCACCACCAGTGGGTGCGCCGGGCCGCGGCCGTGGTCACCACCAACGCCCGCACCGGCAATCCGGAGCTGGTGGCGTGCGTGGAGATGAACCCGAATGAGGCCGCGCTGATGGACCAGGGCAACCACGGCGCCCACCACCAGTCCAAGCAGAACAAGCTTCAGGTCAAGGCGCAGCTGTCCAACCCCGGCATCCGCACCGATCTCACCGACGGTATCGAACTGCCCGGCCGGGACGGAGAGGAACTGCGGGCCGCGGCTTTCGCCCGCAAGACCTACCGGTTCTACGACGGCGGACCGCTGGCCGAGGGCGAGCTGCAGGCCTTCCTGGCCCAGGCCGGGCAGATCACCGCCCTCGCCGACCGGTCCGCCGAGGGTCCCGTGGCGGATCTGGGCTACGCGCTGCGCTGGATCGGACAGTTCACCAGCCCCGAGCGGCTGCTGCCCAAGTATTCCTATGCCTCGCCCGGCGCCCTCTACGCCGTGCAGACCTATCTCGAGCTGCAGGGGCAGGACGGGGTGGCCGACGGGTTGTACTACTACCACCCCGAACTGCACACCCTGCAGCCGGTGGGCCCGGTGCGCCCGGACGCCTCCGGTCCGGCGGGGATCCGGCTCCACCTGATCGGCAAGACCGGGGCGATCGAGCCGGTCTATAAGAACAACATCCTCGAGGTCATGGAGTTCGAGGCAGGCCACCTGCTGGGCGCGCTGCAGGACGGGCTGGCCCCCTTCGGCCGCACGGTCGCCCCGCACGGCTTCGACGAAAGCGCCAAAGCGCAGTGCGGTGCCCTCGAGGAGGATCACTACCTGGGCACCTTCGAGGTGGTTGAGGGAACCGCCAACCATCTCGACGACGTGGAGCTGTTCGTCAATATTCCGGGCAAAAAGGTTCCCGGCATGGCGCCGGGAACCTACGCCTGGGACGGGCAGGACCTGGAGCCCGTGGCATCGGAGACGATCCAGCGCAAGCACGTCATCGCCATCAACCAGCGCGTCTTCGACCGCTCCAGCTTCGGCATCAGCGCCGTGCCGGGCCACGTGCCCGCCTGGCTCAAGTACGTCACCCTGGGCTGCTACCTGCACCGGGTCCAGCGCAACGGTGCCGCCGCCGGGCTGGGTTTCATGTCCTCCGGCTACAGCTCGAAGACAGGAAATGCCCTGCCGGCCGCATGGCGGATCGCGGACATCCTCAAGCACATGGGCAAGACCGTGGAAGCGTCCTACTTCTTCATCGGCGGCAAGGTATCCGCCGAGCAGATCGCCAGCGAGGGCATGAACGAGGACCTCGTGCACATGCAGGGACCGGCGGAGATGGTCCGCGAAGAGCTGGAGCAGACGCTGCCCGACTACATGGTCCCGCACCGCACCGTCGTCTTCAACGAGCTGCCGCTGACCCCCAACGGCAAAGTGGACCTGAAGGCCCTGGCGGCCGCCCCGCAGATCGCCTCGCCCCAGTCGACGACGGACTTCGTGGCCCCGTCCACACCGACCGAGAAGCGCCTCGCCGTCGAATGGGCCCAGCTGCTCAAGTACGAGGACGTGTCGGTGCAGGATGATTTCTTCGCCGTCGGCGGAAACTCCCTGATGTCGATTACGCTGATCTCCCGCATCGGGCGGATCTTCGGTGTCCAGCTTCCCCTGCGGGCCCTGATCGACACCCCCACCCTCGCCGGCCTGGCCCAAACGGTCGACCAGGCGCAGGGGCAGGAGTCGGCTGCAGCCGCGTCCCGGTTCATTCCGCTGAACCAGCAGAGCGAGCAGCGGCCCGTCTACTGCTGGCCGGGACTGGGCGGTTATCCGATGAACCTGATGAAGCTGGCCGGAAAGGCCGTGCCCCAGCGCCCGTTCTTCGGGATCCAGGCACGGGGCATCAACGCCGGGGAAACCCCGTTTGCCACGATCCAGGAAATGGCCTCAGCAGACATCGCCGAGATGCTCAAGCTGCAGCCCGAGGGCCCGTACACCCTCTGGGGCTACTCCTTCGGCGCCCGGGTTGCCTTCGAAGCGGCCTGGCAGCTGGAGCAGGCAGGCAAGACCGTCGACAGGATCATGCTCATCTGCCCCGGCAATCCCCGACTGCGGGAGTCATCCGGGCAGCCGGGCACCCGGTCTGCCGATTTCACCGACCCCGCTTTTGTCACCGTGCTCGCCTCGGTCTTCCTGGGCACCAGCACCGGACCGCAGATCGATGAATGCGTGGAGACCGCCGTCGACCGTGACTCGTTCGTCGGTTTCATCGGGCACGCGCGCCGGGAACTGGACACCGAGACGATCAACCGGATCACCGATATCGTGGTGCGCACCTTTGAGTTCGAGTACACGTTCTCCGAACTGGTGGACCGGCGGATCACAGCCCCGATCACCATCTTCAAGGCCGCCGGAGACGACTACTCGTTCATCGAATCGGCGGGCACTTTCGCCGAGCGTGAGCCGCGCATCGTGACACTCTCCGAGGATCACTACGCCGTCCTGCGGGAGCAGGGCGTCGACGAACTGGCGCACGCGCTCTACACCGCAACCAACGATCCCACCCTGGCCGGGCACCGCGTGTCCGTCGGGGCCCACGGAAAGTAGGCAGAATGCCGCACCTGAACCTCAAGTATTTCCCCTACCCCCTGACCGACCAGGAACGCGCCGCCCTTGCCGGTGAGTTCACCGAAATCATCAGCAAGCGGCTGAGTGTTTCCCCCGACGTGGTATCCATCTCGCTGGAGGAAATCGAGCCCGAGCAATGGCAGGCCGCTGTGGTCGTCCCTGAACTGCAGGCTCACCTTGACCGGGTGATCAAGCACCCCAAGTACCCCACCCATTAACCCACTACCCCTGATCCCGTCGCCGGCATGGCGGCAAAACCACCGGACGCATTCCAAGGGATCCTGCAACCGCCGGCGGACGGGTGGTTCATAGGTGGGTCGCGCGCAACGCCCGGCCGGGCTATTCCGGCCGGGCGTTGCCCATGGCCGGCCGTTCATTCCGGGAACAGGTCCGTACTGTCGGATCCGGTCACAACCATCCTCCGGCATGCCGATAACTGCGCATACGTCGGTTGTATGGAGGGATCAGCCTGTCTAGGACTGCTTCTCGACGTAGCAACGGGCTTCTTCGACGCACCCGTCCCCT
>NZ_JBNHIC010000089.1:0-8651 GCF_059092905.1 Arthrobacter sp. B0427-1-12
TGGTCGAGGGTATCCGGGCCGTCGGCGGTGAAGCGACGGCGGTCCAGGGCAACACTGCAGTGGCTGACGACAGTAGGAAGGTTGTCGACTTTGCCCTCGAGGCATACGGCACACTGAACTATGCGGTGAACAACGCAGGTGTCGGCAGCAGGACCGCATCGACGGGCGAGATGGACCTGGATGACTGGGACAGGGTCGTGGACGTTAACCTTAACGGCGTCGCCTACGGCATGCGCTATCAGATCCCCGCGATTGTCGCAGCAGGAGCGGGGGCGATCGTCAACCTCTCCTCGGTGCATGGGGTCGTCGCAAACCCCGGCAAATCGGCGTATGTGGCCACGAAGCACGCGGTGGTCGGACTTACCAAGAACGCGGCCGCTGAGTATGGCCCCGAGGGTCTGCGCGTCAACGCGGTGGGGCCCGGATACATCGATACTCCGTTGCTCGCGGCCGCGACGCCGTCAGCACGCGAGCATCTGGTCAGCAAGCATCCTCTCGGACGCTTCGGCACGGCAACGGAAGTCGCAAAGCTCATTCGCTTCCTCCTCTCCGACGATGCCTCGTTCATCACGGGCGGCCACTACGTAATCGACGGTGGATACACGGTGCTCTGACTCAACGGGGCGACGGGACTATCTGATCTCGGGACGAGCGACTGAGCAAAATCTGTTAGCGGTTCGCGACTTGTGTCACCTCCTATTTGCGCCTCACGGTGGTGTCGGAGTGTCAACAGAGGCTCCCGGCGAGGCGGACCTTGAGCACGCCGCGGAGCGTGCAGCCGATCCTCGCTTCGTCTCCTCGCCTCCAGGCGTAGGCGCTAGCTCTAGACAATATGAAGTGAAATCCCCAGTTCGGGCATTCTGCCCGCCCGGATGGCCATTGTCGCCGGGCGGTCCCGCGGCGCCGGCTTCGCAGACAGCGTCCGGTTTGGCCGGAACGCGGTGCCGCGGGCCCTGAACCCCGACGGTGATGTCCATCTGTCCGGGCGGGCAGCAGAAGCTTCGGCATATCAGGGCCGGGGCCTTCTGTGTCACGGGTTCCGTGGATTGCCATTGATCTGGCCGGTTGGCTTGGCCGGCCTGTCGGGGCTGCAATGGTAGTGCCACACGTGAGGCTTGGGAGGTCCCGGCTATGATCGAGCATACTTTCATCGGCCTGGATGTTCACGCGGTGAACATCGTCGGCTGCGCATTCACCCCGGGAACCGGGGAAATCGTGCGGCAAACCATGGCCGCAGACCCGGCGGCGGTGCTGGCCTGGACGCGCCGCTTCGATCCGCCGGTCAAGGCCGTTTACGAGTCAGGTCCGGCCGGGTATGTCCTGGCCCGGTTCCTGCAGGATGCCGGCGTCAACTGTGTGGTTGCCGCGTCCTCGAAGCTGCTGCATGCTCCCGGGGACCGGGTGAAGACCGACGTGTTAACCGAACTAACCGGGGCCGAGGGGGCGAATCGTCTGCGGAGGCGATGGGCATCGGCTAGGTTCTGTTCTGATGGGCATCGAAGAGAACGTTCCGCGGGTATTGTCCGGGCTGGTGGTGCCGCTGTCGGGTGGGCTGAAGGCCACCGGCGATCCCTTCGAACCGTATCGGCTGGTTGACTCTTCCGGTGAGACGATAGGGCCGGCGGCGGCATTCTTCTCCGAGTTGGTGGCATGCGGGCGACCGGCAACGACATTGCGTTCGTATGGCATGGACTTGTTGCGCTGGTTCCGGTTCCTGTCTGCCCTTGGGATGGCGTGGGATCAGGCGACTCAGGCCGAGGCGCGTGATTTCTGCCGTTGGCTGCAGGTGAGTGCCAAGCCGGTGCGGCCGCACTGGCGATACCCCGGCGGCGGCGGACCGGGCTCCGACAAGGCCACCGGGACGGAAAAGGTGACTCCGGGGCCGGGTAGGGCCCCGGACGGTGACCGGTATGCCGCGGTCACCGTTGCGCATTGTGAGAGCGTGCTGCGCGGCTTCTACGACTTTCATCTGGAAGCGGGCACCGGGCCGATGCTCAACCCGTTTCCCCTGTCCCGGGCCCGTGGAGGCGCCCGGGCGCAGTCGCAATCACAACCCGATGGAACCGTTTGCCGGGCAGCGCCGCGGCCGCTATCGGCCCAAGGTCGTGACCCGGGCACCACGGGCGATTCCCGATGAACAATTCGATCAGTTGTTCGCCCGGCTGGGATCGCATCGGGACCGGGCGCTGGTCGCGTTCTGGGTCTCGACCGGTGCCCGGGCTTCGGAGCTGTTGGGGGCCACGGTGGCCGACGTCGATCCAGGGCAGCAGCTGATCACCGTGCTGCGCAAGGGCACCGGCGCGTTGCAGCCGTTGCCTGCCGCGCCGGACGCGTTTATCTGGTTGCGTCTCTATCAGGCACAGGTCTCGGCCCTGGTTCCGCAGGGCAGGGATGAACCGTTGTGGTGGACGCTGCGCCGCCCGTTCCGGGCCTTGAGCTATGACGCGGCACGGGCGATGTTCGATCGGGCAAATGCATCGCTGGGCACGGACTGGTCGCTGCACGACCTTCGTCACACGGCCGCATACCGGATGGCCCGGGATCCGCAGATGCCGTTGACCGACGTGCAGTGGGTCCTCGGACACGCGTACTTATCGACCACGCAGCGCTATTTGAACCCGGTGACCGAGGACGTGATCGCCGGAGTGCTTGCCTTTCACGCCCGCCAGCGGCTGCGCGACCCGGTACCTGCACCCGCCACCCGGGTACCGTCCCGAAAGCCTGCAGATCCTCTTCGGCGGGAACCAGCCATGACGCTCAGTGAACAATTACTCGTCCCGCCGGTGGCCGGTGATCCGGCGGCGGCCCGCGAGGTGGCGCAAACCGGGGCGCAGCTGATGGCCGCGTTCCCCGCCCGCGGAGTCGATTCATCGTGGCCTTCGACCTGTGATGATCGTTCTGCGGTGCTGGCCCGCGTGCTCGCTGCACCGTTCAGCCTGGAGAATCCGAACAGCCAGCGGATCCGCCGGACCGGAGTGCTGGCGGTGCTGGGCTGGCTGGCGGAATTCCCGGGCGGAAACTGGCAGCAACGGTGGCAGGCCAGCGGCGCGGAAGCGGCCTCTGACTGGCGGGACTTGTTCAGCGGCGAGGCCGCCGGCCGGTCGCGGACAGGCACTGGTTCACCGGCACTACCAATTGCTGCGCCGGCATGGTGCCCTGGGCGAGGACGCGCCGGCTGCGATTGAGATGTTCTCCGGCAACGGGCAACCGACGTGCGAGCAGCTGATCGACCGCTACAAGATCAAATGCCGGCCGGTCCGGGACGTGCTCGTCGATTATTTACGTGAACGCCAGATGGCAATGGACTTCTCGACGCTGCAACGCACGGCCTACCTGTTGGGCAAATTGTTCTGGGCCGACCTGGAAGCCCACCAGCCAGGGATCGATTCACTGAAGCTGTCGCCCGAGGTCGCCGCGTCATGGAAAAAACGGGTCATGACCCGGACCCGCACCAGCACCGCTGCCAACGGTGAGCAGATCCAAAGGACCTCGGCACGGCTGGATGGGCGCAGCGTTCTTTCCGCGGTGCGCGCCTTCTACCTGGACCTGGCCGAATGGGCCGATGACGACCCGGCACGGTGGGCTCCGTGGGCGGTGCGCTGCCCGGTCAGCGCCACGGATGTCTCCCACAAGAAAGAGCGGCTGGCCCGCAAATCACGCACGGACCAACGCACCCGCGAACGGCTGCCGGTGCTGCCGGCACTGATCTCGTGGGTGCAGGCCGAACGCTCATGCACCGGTGATCTGCTCGCGGCAGCCGACCGCACCGCTGCCGGCGAGTTGTTTACCGTTGCGGGCCAAACGCTGCGCCGCACCGCCATGAAAACCGAAACCACCGGCCGGGTCTGGGCCGAGGATCCCGCCGGTGGACCACGCCGTGATCTGACCTTCGAAGAGCACCGCGGCTTCTGGACCTGGGCCATGGTCGAGGTGCTGCGCCACACCGGTATCCGCATCGAAGAGCTCAGTGAAATCTCACACCACAGCCTGATCCAATACCGGCTGCCCGACACGGGCCAGCTCGTCCCCTTGCTGCAGATCGCCCCGTCCAAGACCGACGCCGAGCGATTGCTGGTCATCTCGCCCGAGCTCGCCGACGTGCTGTCCCGGATCGTCTCCCGGATCCGCGCCGGGCAACCCCACGTCCCGCCGGTGGTGTCCTACGACAAAAACGAACGCGTCTACAACCCGCCCAGCCCGCTGTTGTTCCAATGGCGGCGGCGCCTGGACAACCGGGCAGTTTCCGAACGGACGCTGCGCCAATATCTTGACCACGCGCTGGAAGAACTCGGCGTCAAGGACGGCGGCGGAGCCGCTATGCGCTACACCTTCCACGACTTCCGCCGGATCTTCATCACCGACGCGATCATGCACGGCATGCCGCCGCACATAGCCCAGCTCGTCGCCGGACACCGCGACATCAACACCACCATGGGATACAAAGCCGTCTACCCCGAAGAAGTCATCAACGGCCACCGTGAATTCATCGCCCGCCGCCGCGCGCTGCGCCCCAGCCAGGAATACCGCACCCCCACCGACGAGGAATGGGCCGAGTTCATCGGCCACTTCGAACACCGCAAAGTTTCCGTCGGTGACTGCGGCCGCTCCTACGACTCGCCCTGCATCCACGAGCACAGCTGTCTGCGCTGCCCGCTGCTGCGGCCCGATCCCACAGCCAGGCCCCGCCTGGTGCAGATCCGCGACAACCTCATCGAGCGCATCGCCGAAGCCGAGTCCCACCGCTGGCTCGGCGAAGCCGAAGGGCTCAAAGTCAGTCTCGCCGGGGCCCGGACCAAACTTGCCGAAATGGACCAAATCACCGCCCGCCGAAACACGACCCAACTCGGCATGCCAACCTTTGCCCAATCCGCCGGCCGCACCAACACCCCGTCCACCGACCGGAAAAGCCCGTGATCACTGGCAAAGATCCTTGAAACTCTTAGTTCGGAGAAGACCGGCGGGACGCCTGGGTCCTGGCCCAGATGCTCGCGGTCGGTACCGTAACCGAGGTGCGGATCCCGGATGCTGCAACCGAGGCGCTGCGGGATCTGTCCCGGCTGCGCGCGGCCGCGGCCCGGGACCTCGCGCATGCCCGCCAGCATGTCAACGCCATCCTGCTGCGCCACGGCATCCGCTACCCGAAGGACACCAAATGGACGCAGGAACACGGCGCGTGGCTGCACCGGCAGCGCTTCGAAGACCCGGTGCTGCAGTTCGCCTATGAGGCCGATGTTGAACAGGCGGAACTGCTCGCCGCACGCCTTCAGCGCATCGACCGGCAGGTCACTGCCACGGCCGCGCAGTGCCGGTACGCGCCGGTGATCAACGCGCTGATGTGCCTGCGCGGCATCCAGACCACCACCGGGTTCGGACTCGCGGTCGAGATCGGAGACTGGACCCGCTTCACCGGCTCCTCCATCGGCTCCTACCTCGGGCTGGTGCCCAGCGAGCAGTCCTCCGGACAGTCCCGCCATCAGGGTCCGATCACCAAAGCCGGCAGCACCTACGCCCGGAAACTGCTGATCGAAGCGGCCTGGCAGCACCGCCGTCCCTACCCCCGCCCCGGGGAACGGCTCCTGCGGCAGCTCGACCTCGTTGACGCGGCCACCCGGATCCGGGCCCTGGAAGGCAACCGGCGGCTGCACCGGAAATGGGAGCACTTCGACGCCCGGCACAAGATGCCGGTCAAGGCCAACACGGCCATTGCCCGCGAGCTGGCCGGCTGGTGCTGGTCGCTGGCCGCGCCCCTGCAGCAGGGAGAACCCATGAAGGCAGCATGACCGATAAGAACGTGCCCCCGGCAGGCGGCGGCAGTGACACGGCAAGCACGCGGAGCCAACCCGGGACGGTTCTATGAGCAGACGGATCACACCGTTGACGCTCGATTCTAGACACCGGCACGCTCCGGCCGAATAATCGTCATGCGGTAGCCAACCCGCGAATATCAGTCTGACCATGCAGTCGAACCATGACTCGCCCCGCTGCCACTAACCTCCGGCCGGCACACAAGGAGCGGCCTCCGGAACAAAGAGCCGGAAGCCGCTCACCTATGTCTATTGACAACCGAACCTACATATCAGAACTGACAGAGGTTACCTATTGCCTCATTGCAATACCTCCGGGAAGACTGATTCGTTGCCTGACACGAAAATTAGGTGCGTGCTGCGTAGCGTTTCAGGGAGCGTTTGATTTCCCGGTAGGTCCGGCCTTCGGCGGTGCGGCGTTCGGCGTATTGTCTGGTGGTCTCGTCGTGGTTCATGCGGACTCTGACGATGACGTCCAGGGCCATGTTCAGCTGCCGGTCGCCGTGGCGGTTGAGCCGGTGCCGCACGGTGTTGCCGCTGGAGGCCGGCAGCGGGGACACACCGGCCAGGGCTGCGAAGGCGGCCTCGGAGCGTATCCGGCCGCGGTGCGAGTACGCGGCCAGGATGACCGCGGCGGTGACCGGCCCGACGCCCTGCAGGTCCAGGAATCCCGGGGCGAGCTGCTCGACCAGGTCCCTGAGCTGCTTCTTGATGCGGTTCAGGTGTCGGCCAGCATCCTTGACGGCGGTGGCGAGCCGGGTTGCTTCCTGCCGGGCGATCTGCTGCTCGACGGTGTCGGAGGCCCGTTCGTCCCAGCCGGCGATCATCGTGATCTGGGCGTCGGTGAGGGCCTCGCGGGCGCCAATGCCGAGGTCGCTGGTGCGCACCAGGGCGTTGAGGGCGTTGCGGTCGGCGGTACGCCGGGTGTCCAGGCCACGGCGTCCGGTCAGCAACACGCGAAGGGCCGCACGCAGCCCGTCGGCGCGCGGAACCGCCAGGCTTTCCACGGAGCGGTGCAGGACCTGCCGGGCCGCTTCGAGCGCGTCAATCGGGTCGGACTTGCCGACGCCGGCACGGGCCTGCCGGCGCGGCGGCTTCACCTCCGCCACCTCGATGCCGGCGGCCTTCAATGCCCGGGTCAGCCCGGCCCCGTAGGAGGAAGTCCCCTCCAGGGCAGCCAGTGCGTTCCCGTCCGTGTTCCGGCTGATCCACGCGAGGGCACGGCCGGTGGCCGCCGCGGTGGCAGGGAACGATTCGGTGGTTGTGCAGGCACCGGTGGCGGTGTCCACAATCGCGTAGGTGTGGGTCCTGGCGTGGGTATCCACGCCAACGACGTGCCCGTACTTTTCTGCAACGATGGTCATTGCGGTGCTTTCCTTCCATGGCAGGTACCGTCTCCGGCGCCGGCCTGGAAGGGTTCTTTCGAGGCAGCTCTCTAATGAGTCACAGGTGGCACCCTGGACGACCTTCTATCAAGCCATCGGAAGAGGACAGGCCGGCGCCGGCCCCACCGAACGGACAGGTCATAAAAAGGACACCGGAGCTCCGGGTCAGAGTCAGCGCGAGTCACGTTCAGCAGGACCGGCAGCCATCCTGCCAGCAGGCACCAGGCCAGCCACAAACCATTAGAGAGTCAACGCGGGATCTTGACGTAGCGTTCGCTATACCGTAGGTTCGAAGCACGCCCCCGATGAGAGATGCATCACACTCGTATGGTCGGGGCAAGAACTAGCGGAAGGCCAATAAGTATGGAACGTCTTTTGGGGCGCACTGCCTTGATCACCGGGGGAGCACGCGGTCAAGGTCGCGCAATCGCGGCGAAGTTCGCGTCGGAAGGCGCGGACATCGTGATCCTCGACATCTGTGGACCGATCGACTCCTTGGACTACGAAATGGGCTCGAAGGCAGAGCTCGATGAAACCAGGGACCTCGTCGAGGGTGCTGGTCGGCGCTGCATCGCGGAGGTCGTCGACGTACGCGACGAGGCGGCGATGACCGCCCTCGCTACGCGAACGGTGCAGGAGTTTGGAGGCATTGACATCGCCGTCGCCAACGCGGGCATCCACACCTACTCATCTATATGGGAGATGGGCGCCAGAGCGTGGCAGGACGTCATCGACGTCAATCTCACTGGAGTATTCAACACGATCAAGGCGGTCGCCCCCTTCATGATGGAGGCTGGCCAGGGCAATATCATCCTGACCGCCTCGTCTAACGGAGTGGAGGGCGGTATCAACAACGCTAGCTACACCGCCTCGAAGCATGGAGTCGTGGGGCTGGGACGCCAGGCCGCAAATGAACTGGGACCGTACAACGTCCGTGTCAACACCGTCCTGCCTGGGCCGATTCACACTCCAATGGTCACCAACCCTAAGCTGCAGCAGCAGCTATCCGGTAGCTCAGACATCCTATCTGCCGAGCAGATTAAGGATCAGACCGTCAACGGACCGCGCCACTGGCATGCGCTGCGCGGTCGGCCGATCCTTCCCGCTTCGGCGATTGCCGACGCGATGATCTGGCTTGCCTCCGACGAGTCCCAACACGTGACCGGAATCCTCCTTCCCGTCGACGCGGGACACCTTGTACTCCCGGGCATGAACTCGAATCCCATTGTGGATGATGAAATCGGGACTTTTGACTACCAAGAACACGCGCTCAGCTCCGGTGTCACTGTCGGGGACTAGGAAAATTCCCAACGCCTGATTTCGTTTGCTTCATCCATGGAATTTGTGCTTAGAGCCTCCGGGAGCCCCTAGTAGTACTTTGTTAGGTTTTCCGGCGAGGGTCTTTTAATCCGCCGGCGGTCCTGTTAATTTCCTGTTGTGGAGATGAACGGGACGGGGCTGC
>NZ_JBNHIC010000090.1:0-8270 GCF_059092905.1 Arthrobacter sp. B0427-1-12
AAGTCCTTTCGATCAAGCTGCCCGCCGCAGGGGGAACGGCAGGGCCGCCAGATACTTTACTGTCCGGACGGTTGGGTGCGGATTTCCCGCGCCGGGACCGGGTCGGAACTGCCTCCCGGCTCCCGGACGGAACGCTGCTCCGGACTTCAAAGAAACAGATGACCGGGCCGGCCTCCTCGCCGGCGATCCCGCGCGCAGCCGGTCCGGTCCTGGACTCGGACCGGCTTCCAGTCCGGTCACGGCGTTCACCGGCAGCCGCGCCGATCCCCGGCCGACGGGCGGCTGTCCGCAAGGTTTTCCCAAGAGGCGGCGCCTAGCGTTAAAGGTTCAATCAGGAAGGGTCCGGAGGGTCGGGAGACGGCCCGGGGGCCGACATAACGGTGACAATATCTGCTGGGAGATGACCGCTGATGTCCATCAGCCGGCGCAGCGTGCTGTTTTACGGGGGCCTTGGGGCCCTGGGCGCTGCGAGTATAGGAGTTCCGTTCACAACCGTGGGGGCCAAGGACGCCAGCGAGCTGCGCGACTCGCGGATGCCCAGACCGTTCCAGGCGGCGTTTAGGGTGCCGCCGGTCCTGGCGCCGGTGCGGACCGGAACGGACGCGGATGGCAGACCCATGGAGGTGTATGTTGTGACCGAGCGGCTCAGTTCGGCCCCCGTGGTCCCGGGCCTGCCTACCCCGGTTTTTGGCTATAACGGCATTGTTCCGGGCCCGCGGATCAACACCGAGACCGGCACCCATGTGGTGCTCAGGGTGCGTAACCAGCTGCCGGCGGTCCATCCGCAGTTCGGCACGCCCACGGCGACGACCATGCACCTGCACGGGTCGGTGTCGCTGCCGCAGTTCGACGGCTACGCCAACGACCTCTCAGAGCCGGGTTTCCGGAAGGACTACCACTTCGATAACCCGCAGCCGGCGGCGACCCTGTGGTACCACGACCACCAGGTCCACTTCACCGGCCAGAACGTCTACTCGGGCCTGAACGGCATGTACCAGCTGCACGATGAGGCCGAACGGGCACTGCTGCCCCAGGGCGAGTTCGACGTCCCGCTGTCGGTCAAGGACATCATCCTCAACTCCGACGGGTCGCTGATCTTCGATGACGAATCCCACTCCGGGCTGTGGGGGGACATCATCGTGGTCAACGCCCAGCCTTGGCCGGTCATGCAGGTCAAACGTCGCATCTACCGGTTCCGGCTGCTGAACACCTCCCTCGCCCGCTCCTTCCGCCCCGCGCTGAGCACCGGGGATCCGCTGGTCCTGGTGGCCACCGACGACGGGCTGATGCCCAGACCGCAGCCGGTGGCCTCCTACCGGCACGCCAACTCCGAACGCTACGAATTCCTCATCGACTTCTCCAAGTACCGGCCCGGTACCCGCATCGAGCTGCGGAACCTGTCGAACAAGAACAACATCGACTACGACTTCACCGACCGGATCATGGCCTTCGACGTGACCGACGCGCCCTTTGACACCCGGGCCAACCGGATCCCCGAAACCCTGGTCACCCACCCGGTCATGGACCTGCAGCCCGCCCAGGCGGTGCGGACCCGGCACCTGCGCTTCCAGCGCCACGGCGGGGAATGGACCATCAACCAGGAAACCTGGAAGGAGGTCATCGCCAGCGGCTTCCAGCACGCCATCGCCAACCCGGGGCTCAACGACGTGGAAATCTGGGAACTGGAAAACAAGTCCGGCGGCTGGTTCCACCCCATCCACCTGCACCTGGTCAGCTTCAAAATCCTCGACCGCAACGGGCAACCCCCGTTCCCCTATGAGAACGGGCCCAAGGACGTCGTCTACCTGGGCGAAAACGAGACCGTGCGGATCATCACCCGGTTCGGCCCCTTCCACGGCCGGTACATGCTGCACTGCCACAACGTTCCGCACGAGGACCACTCCATGATGAGCCAGTTCCGTATCGGCCTGCAGGAAGGAGAACCCGACCCCAACGATCCGATCCACGCCGCACCGCCGGTCTTCGAAGGCCTCGAAGGGTAGGCACAGGGGAGCCCGGGCATGTACGCGTCCGTTGACGGAACCGTGAGCTGAGGCCCGGCCGGATTCCCAGCCGGACCCGGGGTGCTCCACTTTGGGCGGCCGGGGCCCGGCAGCGTGAAACGGCATCTGGCAGGCCGGTGCCGGCAGCGGTACGGTGCCCGCCGGGGATCAGCGGGTGCTGCGCCGCAGTTCGTATTCGTTCCGGTACAGCAGTTTGGGTTGGCCGCCCACGCCTTCGATGATCCACACCATCCCGTACCCGGGCACGGTGTGGTCGACCTGCCCGAAGTAGTGGGTGGCACCGTTGCGCCGGGCCTCGATCCGGTCGCCGGGACGCAGCTCGGAGATATCCAGGATGGGCGGGTTGAGGCGGTGAACGTTGGTCATGATGGTCCTTCCATGAGGGGTGTTCGCTCTCGGGATGCTCCGGCACAGGATCCGCCGGGGTGTCATGGCTGTTGCGGGGGCAGCAGGCCCTGCCGGGTGGCGGTGACGACCGCTTCGAGCTGGGAGTGGGCGCCGAGTTTGGCCAGGACGGACTTGGTGTAGCCGCGGCAGGTTTGGGTGGAGATGCCCAGTCTGCGGGCGTTGGTGCGCACGTCGGAGCCGGCGGCCATCAGGCGCAGCACGTCCATTTCCCGATGCGTCAACTGCGGGCCGGCGGCCTGCTGCTGCCGGAAAGCGCTCAGGTGCGCCAGCAGCGCCGGATCGGTGATCATGTTCCCGGGTGTGGCCTGGCGCAGGGTCTGCAGCAGTGTGGCCAGCGATCCGTCCTTGGGCAGGAACGCGCACACGCCCAGGGTCGCGGCCCGTTCCAGCGCGTCGGCGGAGGGGTAGGCGGTGAGCATGACGATCCGGGTGTCCGGTGCCCGGGCCAGGATCTGTTGGGCTGCGTCCAGGCCGTCGCCGTCGGGCAGGTGGTAGTCCATGACCACCACCTCCGGCCGTGACTTCAGGAACAGGGCAACGCCGGCGGCCACGGTTGTCGCGTACCCGATGCTGGTCAGGTCCGGCTCCCGGTCCAGCGCCCCGGTCAGCAGCTCGGCGAAGGTCGTATGGTCTTCCACGACCAGCACCCTGGTACGCGGGCCGGCATTGTCTTCGGTCATGGTGGTTCCCCCCTGTGTCCCCCCGACACCTCATGGAAAGGAAAACTACCAGTGCCGATGCGCGATCTTCGGCGGTCCCGAGCCTTTTCCCAAGGTCGCAGCGACACCATAAAGATGCAGGCCCCTGGCCATACCCCGCGCCTGCGGGGCAGTAGCTGGAAGCCGGGGGAACAGCGGGGCTGCCACCTAAAGGTCCAGCTCAGACCCCGTCCGGCGAACCGCCGGCACCCGGGCCGCGGCAGGGGGGCTGGCAGTCCGTGGACCGGCTGCTGAACCCGCAGCCGCTGCAGAACCTGGGCTGGGTCTTCGCGGCCGGGCTGATCGGCTTTGCCGGCAATGAACTGGTGGCCATGTACCGGATCAAGGTCGGGCGCAGCATCGGTTCGGCCGCCCTGGTCGCCGACGGTATCCACGCGCGGACGGACGGTTTCACCTCGCTGGCCGTGGTCCTGGGCGTGATCGGGGTGTGGCTCGGCTTCCCGTTGGCCGATCCGATCGTCGGGCTGGTCATCACTGCCGCAATCGTGGTCCTGCTCTGGGGCACGGCGCGGGACATCGGCCGCAGGCTGCTGGACGGCGTGGATCCGGACCTCGTGGACCGCGCCGAAGCGATCCTGCTGGCCGACGGCGCCGTGCAGGAACTGCCGGATGTGCGCCTGCGCTGGAACGGTCACCGGCTGAACGTTGCCGCGACCCTGGTGCTGGAGCCGGCGATGACCATCGACGGATACCACCGCCTTCAGCGCCGGCTGGAGGCCGGACTGCACGAGGGGCTGCCGGGCGTTGACTATATTTCCCTCACGCCCGCCCCGGGCGGACGGCGGGCCGGGTAGGACACGGACCGGCCCCTCGCTGGACGGGTCCATGCCGCCGCTTCCTCAAACGCCTCAGGGGCGCGCCCGCCCGACTGGGAAGGCGCCCCTGAGATAGACACCCGGGAGTAGATTGGTGCCGGTGCAGAAGAATCGCCTGGTGCGGGCGGTTCGGTATAAGCGTTGACCCGGAAGGCAGGACAGGGGTGGATGAGTCCAAGGTCGCCCTGGTCATTGAACCGGACAGTGATATCAGAGAGCTGCTGTCTTTGGTCCTGCAGTGCTCGGGTGCAGCCGTGCACTGCGCCGGCACCGGTGCCGCCGGCGTTGAAGCCGCCCGCTTCCACCGGCCCCGGCTCATTACCCTGGATCCGAGGCTGCCCGATATCGGTGGCTACGAGGTGGCACGTGAGATCAGGCGCTTTAGTGACGCCTATATCCTTCTGGTCAGCACCGAAGCTGTGGGGGCTTTGCAGGAGATGGGCGCCAATGACTTCATGACCAAACCCTTCTGCCCCCGGGAACTGCGCAGAAGAGCCGAAGTGGTCTTGGGCATGAGGTCTTGGGCATGAACTGAACCGGCCTGTGTCGTATGTGCTGTTAGCGGCTCGTGCATGAATTCGTTCACCCTGAAAAACGCCCTCAGGGGCCTGGGCGGGGCAACCGTGGACAGCCTGCATCCGGGTGAGAAAACCTCCGGTGACCCACGCCCGGACGGCATCTCAGTGATCATCCGGGACGTGATCGTTGGGTGCCGACATCGACATCGCCACCGACATGGCCCACCCGGCCCTGGACGTCGCCCACATCCTCCAAACCGCGGTCCCCGAAGGAATCAGCCGCACCGGCCTCACCGCCGGCAACATCAACGTGACCCTCCTGGCCATCGAACCGGCCACCGCACCAAGACCTCAGGTTCATCCTGGAGCCTGATCCGCGAGGCCCCGCCTTCGCCCCTACTTCCGTATCGAGGATGCCGATCAGATCCGCGCCGCGTTCCTGGCCGCCGGCGGCACGGAAGGCTAGGCCGCCGTGACCGACCTGATCGAGGCGGCCGTGCTGCGGGAGGTGCGCCGGCTGCAGCGCAAATACAACGGCGGCAAGAAACGGGACCCCGTGGCCGCCAGGGCACTACGTACCGGACGGCGCAGCCTTCCCGGGGAACAGCACCGCACCGAACACCAGCACTGAACAGACGGCCGGTTCAAGCAGGCAACAGCAAACGGGCCCCTTGTCCTCCACTCAGGAGGGCAAGGGGCCCGTGCATCGCTCCATCTGAACCTTGGGGGAAGCCCAGATGACCAATCGAATTTAACCGGCCGTTCGGAATCCAACAACTGGACAAACCCGCACCCTCACCGGTTCTGGGGACTCCCCGCCGGGGGAGACCGATCTGCCTGGTGAGGGGCCTGTGGCGGGATGAACTCTTGGTCAATGTGTTCCTGCCGGAACCGCGGGGGATCAGGTCAACAGCAGCCTGATCCCCTGTTTTATGTCCTTTTTCTTTTTGCATCAGGAGTCACTGCCCATGGCCCGCAGGGTTCAGATTGAACTCGTCTCCGACCTCAGCGGCCGCCCGGCCGACCGGCCGGTCCGCTTCGGTGCTGACGGCACCCGCTACGACATCGGCCTGACCGGCGAAGAGGCGGCCCTGCGCGAGGCCTTTGCCCCCTACGTCCGGGCCGGCCGCAGGACGCAGACTCCCCGAAACAGGAGGACCGGTACCAGGAGGACTGGTCCCAAGGGTCCGGGCAGTCCGGGGCGGGACCGGGGCCGGGAAATCCGCCAGTGGGCGCAGGCCAACGGCTACAGTATTTCCGCCACCGGTCCCATTCCGGCCAGGTTACCCAGGCGTACTATCAAACGGCTGCCGCCTGAACAGACCCAGCAACAGCACGGACCGAGCCGGATCCCGGAGCACGGTTCCCGCCCTCCAGCGTGAACCGTCTTGTTCCGCGGGACGGACATCGTATGCGCTGTTATCGGCATTTGGGATGGCGTGAGGCAGCTTCGGGGATAGAGCCTCCTTGGACTTATGCTCGGGCGCGTAATCCGATCACGGCGACCGTGACAAGCCTGTGCACTGCGGCGTCGGAGGGCAGGCGGGCGGCTGCGTTCGTGCACCACCCAGTTCCAGCCCTGGTTGATCCAGGGTCCGTATTCCGTGCGGGCCCAGGACTAGGCAAGGGAACCGCGGCAGCGTTGGGTTCCGGTACGGAAGCAGCCGACCGGGCAGCATGCGTTGGCCGCAGCGGCTGTTCCGGAACAGCCGCCGGTCTAGGAGGCGGGGGTGTCGAAGACCGGGGGTGCGGCCTTAATGGGGTCGTTGGGGTCCGGATCGCCGTCCTTGAGGCCGACGCGGAACTGGACCATCATGTCGTGGTCCTCGTGGGGCAGGTTGTGGCAGTGGACCATGTAGCGGCCGCGGTTTTTCGCGTAGTGGGTGATCAGGCGGACTGTTTCATTTTCGCCGATGTAGGCCACGTCCTTGGGCCCGAGTTCCCAGGGGAACGGGGGCTGTCCGTTGCGGGCCAGGATGCGGAAGTCGATCAGGTGGATGTGCAGGGGGTGGAACCAGCCGCCGGATTTGTTCTCGATCTCCCATATTTCGGTGTCGCCCAGGTCGGGGGTGGCGACCACGCGCTGGAAGTTGCTCTCGATGACGTCCTGCCAGGTTTCCCCGTTGATGGTCCAGGAACCGTCCTGGCGTTCGAGGCGGAGGCGGTTGGTCCGCACGGCCTGCTCCGGCTCCAGGCGCATGGTGGGGTGTTCTTCGAGCAGGTTGGGGATGCGGTTGGTGGAGTCGGCGGTGTCGAAGGGTTCGTCGGTGACGTCGAAGGCCATGATCCGGTCGGTGAGGTCGTAGTCGATGTTGTGCGGATTCGACAGGTTGCGCAGTTCAACCCGGGTGCCGGCCGGGTATTTGGAGAAGTCGATGAGGAACTCGTAGCGCTCGGAGTTGGCGTGCCGGTAGGAGTCTACCGCCTGGGGCCGGCCCATCAGGCCGTTGTCGGTGGCCACGATGACCAGGGGTTCGCCGGTGCTCAGGGTGGGGCGGATGGAGCGGGCGATGGAGGCGTTGAGGCAGCGGAAGCGGTAGACGCGGCGTTTGACCTGCATCAGCGGCCAGGGCCGGCCGTTGGCCATGATCACATCGCCCCACAGGCCCGAGTGCGAGTGGTCGTTGTAGGCGGCCTGCCCGTCGGCGGTGAACATGATGTCGTTGATGATCAGGGGAACGTCGAATTCGCCCTGGGGCAGCAGTTCCCGCTCGGCCGGGTCATGCAGGATGTACATGCCGGCCAGCCCGGAATAGACATTCTGGGCCGTGAAGTGCACCCCGTGGTCGTGGTACCAGAATGAGGCGGCCGCCTGCAGGTTCGGGTAGTGGTAGTCCTTCCGGAACCCGGGCAGGGTGGTGTCGGACGCGTAGCCGTCAAACTGCGGCAGCGAGGCCATGCCGTGCAGGTGGGTCGAGGTGGCCGTCGGTGTGCCGCGGAACGGGTGGGTCGAGGGCAGCTGGTTGCGCATGGTGACCACCGCATGCGTGCCCCGGTCGATGCTGATCGTCGGGCCCGGGAAGATCCCCTCGTAGCCAAGGACCGTGGTGCTCATGCCGGGCAGAAAGTTCTCCAGGCCCGCCCGTTCGGTGATCACATAGTGGTTGACGGGCAGCCCGTCCGCCGGGTCCGTATCGGTTTTGACCGGCTGCAGCACCGGCGGTATCCGGAACGCGGCCTCGAACGGCCTGGGCATTTTGGACGGGGCCAGGTCGCTGGCCGATTCCGCGGCGATCGAGGACAGCGGCACGGCAAGACCTGCCGCGCCCAGGGCCCCGAGTGCGCCGAACGTGAGCACGTCGCGACGGGTAACAGACATTTGATCATCCCTAAGGGCACATCAGGGAATCGGTGAACGTGAGGCCCAGTCACGTCCACAGTCCCGGTTTTGGCCCCTACGTTGTCCCTTGTACTCCCGCCGCTGGGCGGGAGCAACGACATATCGTTTCATCCCACTGCGTACCGGCGTGTCGCCGCCATGCCCCTGCCGCGGGCATCCGGACGCCGGTTCCGCCGTCCGCAGCTTCAGGCCGGGACGGCAGCGGACCTGCAGGGCACCGGTTGATCCCGACCGGCAACGGAAGATGCGCTGTTATCGGCGTCCGGGGACGGGGTGGGCCGGCACACGCCGGAATTATCCCCGGGCTGTGGTCCGCGTGCCGGTTGGGATCCGGAGGGCACCCCCTGATTTGGGGGTGGCCGACCCCCCATGTGGGTGTTTTTCTGCTGGGTGCCGGGGTGATGGAATTAAACTTCCGACGCTAAGAAGAAGGAATCACGGCTGGG
>NZ_JBNHIC010000091.1:0-8150 GCF_059092905.1 Arthrobacter sp. B0427-1-12
CCGCAGCCCCGTCCCGTTCATCTCCACAACAGGAAATTAACAGGACCGCCGGCGGATTAAAAGACCCTCGCCGGAAAACCTAACAAAGTACTACTAGGGCCTGTCCTGTGAATCACCCGGCGGGCCTTGGTAGACCTGTCGGGTGGTTGGCAGAGGTGAACTGACGGATAAGGCCTGGGCGCGGATTGAACCGCTGCTGCCCGCTTCAGGACACGGCGGGCAGTGGCGGGATCACCGGCAGGTGATCAACGCGCTCCTGTTCAAGCTGCGTACCGGGGCCCCGTGGCGGGATCTGCCCGAACGGTAAGGTCTGTGGAAGACCGCCCACGAGCGGCTGCGCAAGTGGACCACTACGGCTCGCGCAGGATCATCGTCATGGGCATCCTGCGGTCATGGTCCCACGGTGTGGAGCTGTGGAACGAAGCGAACATGCGCAAAATCTGGTCAGCAGCCAACATCAAGGTCTACGGCGGCGGCGTTGCCGAAGACGGCTTCCTGCGCGCGCTCTCTGACCTGATCGGAGACTACGGCTACGCCAGCATCTCCCAATCCAGCGGCAATAACGGGCGCAGCCGCTCCCGGCAGGAAAGCAAAGAGCGGATCTTCGACGTCTCCAACCTCGCCGGACTCGACCGCGGCCGTGCCGTGGTCCTGGCCTCCGGCGCACCGGCAACACTGATCAAAACCCGCCCCTGGTTCACCGGCAAACACAAAGAAGCCGTCGAAGCCTCCATCGCCGAACACGCACCCAAACCCGGGGGCAACCCGACCGGCAATGCGTGGATCCGCGCATCGAGCGAAAAGGCCGGCAGGCCATGAATGACCTGGACTCGTTCGCCGACCTGCCGGCCCCCGGAGAAGCTCCGGCCGGTTTGGAACCGCACCCCCCGGCCCCGGACAAGCCGGCAGAACTGGTCTACGGCTCGGCGGAAGAGTTTCTGCAGCAGAGACTGCTGCCCGCCTACAACCGGCGCAACGACGGCAAAAGCGGCTTATGGTGCCCCAAATGGTTTCTCCACTCCGAAGCAATCAGCCGCGTCACCTCCCTCTGGCGGGCATGAGAACACTACAGGCTCGATGCCGCCACCGGCATGAGCGTGTGGTGGCGCGATCACGCCGACCACCTCATGGCCGTGCTGCTCAATCCGGACGGCACGTTCCACAGCTGCACCCCCGCTCGGCACTATGACCCAAAACCGTTCAACTGCAAGCAGGCCCCCGCTGGCTGGTTTCCCGAAGAACGCGACGATATCGTTCAATAGGTTCATGAACCGGTACAGCTATGCGTTGCCGTCTTCCTGGTACACACCCGGAATGCCGTCACTGTCTGCATCGATCTTTTCCTCGGCCTCGATGCGTCGGTAGTGCCGGTTGCGGGTGCGTTGCACTACCGTGGCCAGCAGCGCTGCCAGCAATGAGGCTGCGAGAATAGGAACCTTCGCGTGGTCGTTGGCGGGAGTTCCGAGGCCGAAGCTGGGCTCTGCCACCAGCAGAGAGACTGTGAATCCGATGCCGGCCAGCTTCGCGTCTAGCTGCCAGCAATGAGGCTGCGGATACACGAACCGCCGCTATGACGCGCGCGGCTGTTTCTTCGGCTCGACGGTAGTGACACCTGCTTCGCGGAAGATCCGCGACAACGCCGACATCGATGGGGCCGAAAGCCCGATCGCGAGCGCTTGTCGTGCACGCTGACGGGCCCGGGATCAAGGCCCGATCGCTCCAACGAGGCCTTCACATCCAGTAAGTGATCCCGATTGTGCTCCCGCTCGTCGCCGCCATCCCGGTACCCGCGAAGTGGGTCGCAATGGCCAGGCCACCTGGCATCCAGCCGAGCCACTTGCGCGCCGTCTCATAGGCACCGTTCATGAGTCCGCTCTTGCCCATGGCGACACCCATGAGCACGAACATTGGGATCACGCTTAGGGACCAGGAGGCGAACGAGGAGAAGACGACCTCCTGGCGACTGCTCTCGACTGCCTTCGGTCCCGACGGGACGAGGAGGCCGAGGAATGCCGCCACCGACATCGCTACCCCGATGGGAATCTTGAGGAGCATCAGCGCCATTATCAGCAGAATGGTCATCAAGCCGACAATGAGCTTGCTCGACGGGATGACGAACAGATAGACAGCCAGCAGGATGGCGATGACGCCGACCACGATGAGGGCGATCGTGAATCGGCTTGCGGTTAGCGCCTCTTTCACCAGCTCAGGCGTTTTCAGCGGAGGTATCACCGTGCCGGGGGCGTCTGCATCGCGTTCATCGTTCCTTCGCCTCGTGGGTGTCGGTGATGGCGAGCACGGGGTCCTCGCGCTCGATCGCGTTGAAGACCTCATCGGCGTCGGCGGGTACGAACTCTGTCACGGTGATGGCCCGGAGCAGCATGGCGACGGTCTGCAACAGCAAAACGGCCATCCCAGCCGCGACAACCCAGCGGTAGTTCCAGATCGTCAACCAGGATACGGCCAGCGCTCGTTTCTCGAAGCCCGTGACCTCGAGTGCCTTCTCGACGCTGAACCACACGAAGAGGGCGGTGGCGAAGAGCGTGAACGACATAGAGAGGATCTCGATGGCTCGTTGCGCGCGTGGCCCGGTCTGCTCCGTCAGGAGGTTCACCCGGAGGTGCTCGCCCCGCAGCAGAGCATATCCCATCCCGAGCGACACGAGCACGGGCATCCATGCGAACTGCACGAGATCCAACGTCCCCGGGATGGAGCGCCCGAAGAAGCTCCGGCCGATAAGGTCTGCGACGACGTTGAGCATGAGCAGGATTATGACCATGCCGCCCAGCACTGAGGCGACGAGACTTGTGCGATCGATCCACTTGAGCCAGGGGAGCGGCCCGTCGATCCGGTGCGCCACCGTCATGCCTAATGCCCCAGGGTCGGGAGAATCGACGGGTTCGCCCCGCTGCTCGATAGGCCTCGACCGCAGCCGTGATGGCCGGCGTGTATGGGAGTCCGTGTCGTCACATGTTCCGCTCCTAATTGATGGCGCGCCAGTGCGCCGGGGGATTGTGACCTAGTTACCTTAATGCACAATATACATAGTGATTGCACTACAGATATGCTCATTGTGACCCTCCGCTAGCGGGTCACCGCGACACGACTACGAAGGGACACGCGATGTCCAGCTACGCCACGGCCCTTGTCCAGATGGCGCCATTCCGACAGGAATTCCAGGAGTTACCGCTCCCGGTCCTCGGGGAGGGCGCGGCGCTGCTGCGCATCGAAGCGAACGGGCTCTGCGGCACGGACGCCGAATCGATCAACGGCACCGTGAGCTCAGTGCCGGCAGATGGCGGCTCGCCCTACCCGCGGATCAACGGGCACGAGATCGTCGGCATCATCGAGGACCTCGGCCCTAACCCACGCAAAAACCTGCGCATCGGCGATCGGGTCGCTGTGAACCCGTTCATTCCTTGCGGGAAGTGCCGGGCGTGCCTACGCGGCGAGAACCACCTATGTCGTAGCCACCCGTGGGCGCCCGCGGTCTACGGCTTTATCCCGACCCGACACGGATCCGGCCTCTGGGGTGGTTACTCCACACACCTTTATATCGACCCGGCCACACTGCTCTACAAGATGCCGAGCACGATTGACCCGCTCACTGCGACTCTATGGAACCCGATGGCTAATGCCGTGAGCTGGTCGGTGCTCACCCCCGGCACGAGACCGGGGAGCAAGGTCGCGATCCTCGGCACCGGGCAGCGTGGCCTCGCTTGCGTCGCTGCCGTGAAGCTCGCGGGCGCTGGCCTCGTACTTGCGACCGGGCTCACCAAGGACCGGCACAAGCTCGACCTCGCCCTCGCGTTCGGCGCCGACGCAGTGGTGGACGTCGAGCAGGAGGATGTCCACACGCGCGCCATGGAGCTCACCGACGGCGAGGGCTTCGATATCGTCGTCGACACCACGCCGCACACGACGAAGCCGACGCTAGACGGGCTCAACATGCTCCGGTTCGGGGGCACGCTCGTGTCCGCGGGCGTCAAGGCCCCGACGATGGACGGCTTTCCGATCGGCATGCTTACGACGCGCAGCATCCGGCTCCTCGGTGCCGCCGGGCAGAACAACGAGGCATATCAGATCGCGGCGGACATCGTTGCGTCCGGGGCGATCCCGCTCGACCGGATGCGCACGCACGTCTTCGGATTCGACCAATTCGATCTCGCGCTCGACACGCTGGTGGGTAAGGTCGAGGGCGAACACGCCATCAACGTCGTCGTCACACCGACCTTCACGCCCTCCTGATCTGGGGCCGCGGTGAGCGGTCCTGCGCGTCGCGGCGCTTACCGGCAACCGCGATGCAGGCTCTGGCGATGGCCTGCCCGACTCGGACGATTTCCTCGCCCTGGACCGGCGGCATGCCTATTACCGAGAGCGCTAACCTGCCCGACCGTCCGGGTCGAAGATCGGAGCCCCTACAAAGTTCGGGTGGTACTCCTCAGCGGGTCAGTGATGCCGAGGGTGTAACCGCGCGACACTCCGATGAGCGTATGGGTGGCTCTCCGGAGCTCAAGGTCGCCGGGCTGTGGATCGCGACGGCGAACCCTCTACGGCGAATTTCGGCGAGGGTCTCGAGCCACCGCTCGAGGGTCCAGTAGCTGCATGGGTATAACGCAGGGTATAAGGCACGGTAGGTGACGAGGCAGACGAGCGGCAGTAGCAGGGACATACCCCTGATCGAACCAACGGACCCGCTCACCGCATTATTTGGGCAGGTGGTTTCCGTGCCGGTTTTCCGGGGCTCACCGGTGTGTGTTGGGCGGGGGCGTCCAGCGGGTGTGGACTGTGAGGGTGTCGTCGGCCCATTGGATGAGGCTGGCGGTGGCGGTACAGGCGCGAACATCATCGGTCTGAAGAGGTCTGGAAAGGAAGCCGCAAGTATTGCCATGACCAGGAAGAGTGCTACCGCTGGCAAAATGAAGGCGGCTCGCAGCTTCATATCAATGCCATGGCAAGTCGGCCATCATCACTGGGGCGTCGAGCGGTATGGGGTACGCAACGGCCGAGACATTCATCCGTGAGGGGGCCTCGGTTGTTCTCGCGGACATCGACGAACAGGCCGGGGACGAACTGGCCAGCGCACTGGGTGATCGGGCGGCGTTCGTCCGCACCGATGTCACCTCGGAAGAGCAGGTCGCGGCGTTGGTATCAGATGCTGTGGAGCGCTTTGGCCGGCTCGACATCTTCTTCAGCAACGCAGGTGCCGGCGGGGATCAGTCGGCCGTGGCGCAACTGTCGGCCGAGGGACTGGAGCAGGCGCTCGCCCTCAACTTGAAGTCACATGTGTTCGCGCACAAGCACGCTACCCGTCAGCTGCTGCTGCAAGGGACCGGTGGGTCCATTATCACGACAGCCAGCGCGGCTGTCCTGCAAGCCGGATGGTCAGCAGCTGCCTACTCGATCTCGAAGGCGGGTGTGCTAGGTCTTGTCCGCGCGACAGCTTTGGAGACCAGAGGGTCCGGCATCCGCTCCAACGCGATCTTGCCCGGTGGTGTCGTCACGCCGATTATCTCTCGGTACTTCGACATTCCTGCGGATGCACATGTTCGCCCGAGTCTCCACCTACAGGACCAGTCCCGGCACCACGGGCGCGCCAACGGAGGAAACCGTCAGACGGGTGCTTGAACTCTCAGGATGCCTGGGAATCCAGTACCTGAAGGGCAAGGACAACAAATCCATATCCATCACCCTGTGGGAGACGGAGGAAGCCCTTACCGCAAGCCAGCAACCTGCCGACCAGATCCGTTCGGAGACGACCCAGGAGCAGCATATGCAGGTCCTTGACGTTCACGCTGCGCTCGACGAACCCGTTCGACCTGCCGCTGGCCAACCCGAACTTCTACCTGGAGCCGGCCGACCTCGAGAACCTGCTCGACAGCTTCGAACAGCTGCGCGACATCGGTGAACAGCCCGCGTTGAAGGACGTGGTCAAGGGAGAAGCACGGCCGGGCCCGGACCTGACCAGCCGGGAGCAGCTCCGTGCCTACGCGCGGGCAACGACCACCAGCGCCTACCACCCCTCGGGCTGAACCGTCCCGAGTTTTAGGCCGTCTTCATACGAGGCGCCTCAGGGTTTCCTGAGGCGCTTTCCTGGTCATAGTAGTTGGTTTCAAATTCGGCCGGCGGGATGAGTCCGAGGTGGCCGTGGAGCCTTTCGGTGTTGTACCAGTGGACCCAGTCCATAGTGGCCTTTTCGACCTCAGCGAGGGTCTTGAGCGGACCGGTCAGGAACGGGCTGTTCCTGGCCGTGCACTCGGTTTTGTAGAGACCGATGGTCGACTCGGCCAGCGCATTATCGTAGGCATCCCCGACGCTTCCGACCGAGGCAGCCAGCCCTTCAAGGATCAGCGTTTCGGTGAACCGGATGGAGGTGTACTGGCTGCCGGCATCGGAATGGTGGATCATCCCCTCCGGCACCCTGTGGCCGTCGTGGTCACGCCGCCACAGGGCCATCTTCAGGGTAGTCAGGACCAGATCCGTGTCCTTGGACATGGCCGCGTGCCAGCCCACGATCGCCCGCGAATACAGGTCGATCGCGAACGCCACGTACGCGAAGCCGGCCCACGTCCGAACATAGGTGAAGTCGGTGACCCATCCATAGTTCGGCCGGTCGGCGGTGAACTGGCGGTTGAGCAGATCCCCGGCCCGCTGCCCGTCCCTGCCGGGCACGGTGGTCCGGTGGGCCCGGCCGCGGACGACCCCGGACATGCCCTCATCGCGCATCAGCCGGTCCACGGTGCAGTGCGCCACTTCATGGCCGGTCCGGCGCAGCCAGGCGGTCATTTTCCGTCGTCCGTACAGCGATTCGGGGGTGCCTGTGGTGGCCCGCAGTGCATCGGTAATGCGGGCGTCCGAGACGGCCCGCGCTGCCGGCGGGGAGGATTTCCAGGTCCGGTACGTCCGCGGGGCAACCTGCAGGCCCTGCTCGCGCAGGACCCGGCAGACCGACTAGACCCCGTGGCCGCGCTCCCTCATCAGGTCTATGAAACCGGCTATTTGCGGCGGCGAGGGTCGAGTTCCCTCGCGAAGAAAATTGATGCCTGCTTCAGGATCTCGTTGGACTCGCGCAGTTCCCGGTTCTCCCGCTCCAGCTCCCGGATCCGATCCTGTTCGGCGCTGGTGACACCCGGCCGCTGGTCCGCATCGATCTGGGCCTGGAGCACCCACCGGCGCAGGGCTTCCTTGCCGATGTTCAGCTTCGGTCCGATGGCCTTGCAGGCAGCATTCACCGAGGCGTACTCGCTCAGATGGTCCAGGACCATCCGCACCGCACGCTCACGCTGGTCCGCCGGGTATTGCTTGGGCATAGTCGCCATCCTTGTCACAAAAGGAAGCGGCATCAAACCCGTGACGGTTCAGGCACCGCCAAGATGGGCGTCGACAGCCTCGCGGTGGTCGACCCCGAACTCCGCGTCCACGGCCTCGACGGACTCCGTGTCGCGGACCTGTCGGTAATCCCGACGCTCACCACAGGCAATACCAATGCCCCTGCCATGATGATCGGAGAGCGCGCGGCCGACTTCATTCTCGGCAGCTAACGGGCGCGACTAGGAGGCGGTCTCGGACGCCCGGGCGTCGCACGCGGTGGTTCCGGGCCGTCCCCGGAACCACCGCCCCGGCAGACCCGATGCCGCGAATCCCGAAGTCGGAGGCGCTCACTCCTGCCGATGGTGCTCCACCAACGACCACCGCTGCTTCCTCACCGGACGCGCACCGGACCAATTCTTATAGATCAGCTCAGGTTCGGTCTGGCTGTGCCCGTCGCCTGGAGACTCAGTCATTTCTTCTCACCGTCCGCCCAGGTCGGCCACGGACAGGATCTCGTCCTTGCTTGCTGCCGTGAAGAGGAGGACCAGTGTTTGCTGCGGCTGCGGGAGATGGTGATGTAGCTGTATTGGCCGATTAACCGGGAGGGTTTGTCTAGGTAGCCGACTTCGGAGACGCCCCGCCGTAGATTTTCACGTCCGAGGCTGACCAGATTTTCCACATGCCTTCCAGGGACCAGGCTCCACGCCCTGGAACCAGGACTGCAGGATCAACCCGGTCAGCCATATCCGCCTGTGAGTCTTGTTGTGGCTGGTCCGGGACCGGCTGGCAGGGTAGGTGTCGGTCGCCTGCCCCGGGAATGTGGCTCGATATCCGCCTGG